>NZ_CAKJTP010000012.1:47314-57336 GCF_917627335.1 Protofrankia sp. CiT1
CCCTGGAGCGGGGCTCCGGTGAGAAGGTCGAGGGCTTCGCGCAGGGATCCCGCATGACGGACGCGCCCCGGAAGAGTCGCTCGCTGCCAGCCTGAGCCGCCGACAACGATCGATGTCGGCGGCCGGGTCACCGGTAAGCCAGTCAACACCTGCACATCCGCGGACGTCCGACGCTGCGACCACAGGAAGACAGCTACCGGCCCAACGCGGACGATCGCATTGCGCAACGCGGCGATCGGCACCGCGGCGCCGAGTACGCGAACGCTCGCCCCCCGCTCAGCAAGGCCCGCGGCGAGTGCGGTCAGCGCGAGGTTGTGCTGCTCGGCCGGAGCACACGCAAGCAACACCGGTCGGCTATGACCGTCGACCTCACGATCCGCGGCCCGGCGGAACACCGCCGCCACGCAGTCACTGAGCAGATGTTCGACATCGACGGCGTCGCCACGTTGTTCCCATCGCCTGCCCACGGCGACCAGTACCGGGCACACAAGCTCCTGCCAGGCGGCGACAACCCCATCAGCCGCGACGGCATGGGCCAGAATACGGGTCACCGCCGACGAGTCGAGCGCCATCGCCGCACGAGCAAGTCCACGGGCCGCGACGCCGGCATCCGCCAGCCGCAGCACCCGGCCGCCTGATCCCCGTGCCCCGGCCAGGTCCGCGACCGCCGGTTCGTCGAGGCCACCACAATCATCGTCCGCCGAGGTCACGGCCCCGGCGTGCTCACCGCTACCCGCCTGGCCCGGTTGCCCGCAGCCAGCTCCGCCCGCGGACGGTCCGGGTCCGGCGCCATACGGTCGATCATCAATTCCCGGAGCCGATCGCGGCCAGCGCGATTCCGGTAGATCATCGACGAGTGTGGTCCTGGCGATTCTGGCCGCTTCGGCGGGCGCGATCCCGTCCTGTGTCAGCCGGCACATGAACTCCAAGCGGGCCAGGTCGTGTGGACCGTACCTGCGGCGGGTACCGGAGACATGGTCGGCTGGACCGAGCCCGTATCGACGGTTCCACGTGCGAAGGGTTGCGGGCGCGACGCCCAGCCGCCGGGCAACCGCCGCGACCGTGTACCGCGGGTTGCGCTCCGCCGGCTCCGGGGAGGGGGTCACAGCGCTCATGGTGGCTCTCGGCGACCGTACCCACAACTTGGCGACGAACCGGCTCCGACCGACCACGCGCCGAATGATTCTCTGTGTTGAACAACATATGGCGCGGCACTACGGTGTAGCTGCGGCGCCAGCCGCCCATGGTTGAGAGGGGGGCTCAGACCGATGACCGACGTCCGACGACTTCCAGGCCCCGGTGCCGAGAAGTGGGAATGGCAGCTTCACGGTGCATGCCGTGGAGAGAGCACGGAGCTCTTCTTCCACCCGGAAGGCGAGCGGGGCCCGGCCCGCGCGGCGCGTGAAGCCGCCGCGAAGGCCGTCTGCGCACGGTGTCCCGTGATCCAGGCATGCGCCGAGCACGCGCTGCACGCCCGCGAGCCCTACGGGGTGTGGGGCGGGCTGAGCGAGTCCGAACGAGAAGGCATCCTGACCGGCCGGACGCGCCGCGGCGCGGCGCGGCACAACCCGTCACGCCCCGGCCTGGCTCCGGCCTGTTAGGGCGAGAGTGTGGTGGCGCACCGATGATCTTTGGGGCGACCGGACGCGGGCGTTCTGCCCGGACATACCCGGACGGATCCATCGCATGGATCGGGTCACCCGCGACGTGTGAACACAACGCTCGGTGAAATCGACGGGAAGCGCGAGAAAGCCCGGTAGGACGCCGAACGTCCTACCGGGCTTTGGGGAATCCGCGTCAGGATCCCGATCCTGGCAAGCAGGATGGTCCTGACAGCTCAGAACCCGGCGCCGTGCGAATGGCCGTGGTCATGACCGTGCCCGGCGTCAGCGGCGGGTTTGGCCGGCTTCTCCGTGACCAGGCTTTCGGTCGTGAGCAACAAGGCGGCGATGGACGCGGCGTTGGCAACGGCCGAGCGGGTCACCTTCACCGGGTCGACCACGCCGTCCGCGATCAGGTCGGTGAACTCGCCCCGAGCCGCGTTGAAGCCGCTCCCGACGGGCTGCTCCTTCACCCGCGCGACGATCACCCCGCCTTCCTGACCGGCATTGTTCGCGATCCAGGTCAGCGGGGCACTCAGCGCGTCATGAACGATCTGCACGCCGGCCAGTTCGTCGCCGGTGCGCCCGAGACCGCCGTCGAGTACCGCACCCGCGTGTATAAGCGCCGACCCACCGCCAGCCACGATGCCCTCCTCCACCGCGGCGCGGGTGGCGGACACGGCGTCCTCCAGACGGTGCTTCTTCTCCTTCAGCTCAACCTCGGTGGACGCCCCGACCCTGATCACGGCGACGCCACCGGCGAGCTTGGCCACCCGCTCCTGGAGCTTTTCGCGATCCCAGTCCGAGTCGCTGGCCTCGATCTCCCCGCGGAGCTGACGTACCCGGTCGGCGAGGCTCGTCTCGTCACCAGCGCCGTCGATGATGGTCGTAGTGTCCTTGTCGACGACGATCCGGCGCGCCCGGCCGAGCTCGGCGAGCCCGACCGAATCGATCTTAAGGCCAACCTCGGCAGCGACGACCTGCCCCCCGGTGAGGATGGCGATGTCCTGCAACATCGCCTTACGGCGATCGCCAAAGCCCGGCGCCTTGATCGCCACTACCTGGAAGGTCTTGCGGATCGCGTTGACGACAAGAGTCGACAGCGCTTCCCCCTCGACGTCCTCAGCAATGATCAACAGCGGCTTCCGTGCCTCCACGACCTTCTCCAGCAGCGGAAGGACGTCGCTCAGCGCGCTGATCTTGCCCGGATGCAGCAGCACATAGGCGTCCTCGAGGACGGCCTCCATGCGCTCGGGGTCGGTGACGAAGTACGGGGAGATGTATCCCTTGTCGAACTGCATCCCCTCGGTGAGCTCGAGCTCCAGACCGAGAGCCTGGCTCTCCTCGACGGTGATCACACCGTCCTTGCCGATCCGGTCCATCGCCTCGGCGATGAGCTCGCCGACCTTCGCGTCCTGGGCGGAGATAGCCGCGACGTGCGCGATGACCTCCTTCGAGTCCACCTCCAGGGCCTGCTCCAGCAGGGCGTTGGAGACGGCCACGACCGCGGCCTCGATACCCGCTTTGAGCGACACCGGCGGCGTCCCGGCCACGACCTGGCGCAGACCGCTGCGCACCATCGCCTGAGCGAGCACGGTCGCGGTCGTGGTGCCGTCGCCAGCGACGTCGTTGGTCTTGGTGGCGACCTCCTTGACGAGCTGGGCGCCAAGGTTTTCGTTCGGGTTGTCCAGCTCCACCTCGCGCGCGATCGTCACCCCGTCGTTGGTGATCGTCGGCGCGCCATAGGACTTGTCGATGACGACGTTGCGGCCACGCGGGCCGATCGTCACCTTCACAGCGTCCGCGAGAGCGTTCACGCCATGCTCAAGCGCATGGCGAGCGTCCTCGCTGAATGTCAGAATCTTGGGCATACGTGGTCCTCCCGAACCGACTCAGGGCATGTCTGGCCCGTGGGCCTGTCTGATCGATCTTCGATCGCTTCGCCCCCGCCCGAACGCTTCGCGCCCGTGCGGAGCCCTGCCCTCGATGCCCAGAAGAGGTCGCGCCGCACGGGGACCCCGGCTCGTCGTCACCGGCAGGACACCGCTATCGGCTCCTCCGCCACCGTGCGGACCGCCTTCTGAATCATCGCGCATCGACCAATACCCATCAGACAGGCTCTGGGCGTGCCTCCTGGAAATCGCTCGATGGACTCCGGGAGCAGGAACCCACGCGGACGCGGAGCATGCGGGTGGGGTGCTGCGAGCGGGATTCGAGAGGCACGCCCTAACGGCGATCAGGCGTGCTCCGCCGATCCGGACGAATGCCATCCAGAACGGCGAAACACGCCCTTGGATCCTGCTGGCGACAGACCTACTTCTCGATGATCGCCAGCACGTCGCGGGCGGAGAGAACCAAGTACTCCTCGCCGGCGTACTTCACCTCGGTACCGCCGTACTTGCTGTACAGAACGACATCGCCGACCTTGACGTCGAGCGGAACCCGCTTGCCATCCTCGAACCGGCCCGGCCCGACCGCGAGCACAGTGCCCTCCTGCGGCTTCTCCTTGGCCGTATCCGGGATCACAATACCTGACGCGGTGGTCTGCTCGGCATCTGACGGCTGGACGACAATGCGATCTTCAAGTGGCTTGATTGCAACCTTGGTGGCGGTCGTCACGATCGACCTCCCCCTTCCTGCGCTGGATGAGAGAGCGACCCTGGCGGCCTGCCGTCGCGGGTGAACAGGCGCCTGTTGTCGCTGGCACTCTCGTGTGCCGAGTGCCAACTTAGCACCCGCCTCGCCCACGTCAACCAACACAGCCAGAACTGTCAAGCGAGCCCAGGCGCAAGGCGCCGGCCAACCCGCCGGGCCCGGTCGCGGCCACGGGCGGCCGGGCCGGCCACAGCGGGCCGGGCTCGGCCCGCCCGGCCGATACCCCTCGTAGCCCCCGCTCCCACAACGACGCCGCGCCAGTCCCGGTGGATCGCGTCAGTCCCGGTGCAGGACGTCGGGATGCTCCCGAAACCAGGAGACCGTGGTGTCGAGACCGGTCCGCAGGTCGACAACTGGTTCCCAGTCGAGAACCTCGCGGGCCAGCGATATGTCCGGCTGCCGGATCGTCGGGTCATCCTCCGGCCGCGGAATGAATGAGATCTTCGATTCACTCTTGGCGACTTCACGGACGAGCTCGGCGAGCTCGATGATCGACAGCTCATACGGGTTCCCGATATTCATCGGACCAGGATGACCAGAAAACATCATCCGCACGATTCCCTCGACCAGATCATCGACGTAGATGATCGACCGGGTCTGACTGCCGTCACCCGCCACCGTCATCGGTTCGCCGCGCAGCGCCTGGGTCGCGAAGGCGGGGATCGCACGGCCGTCGTTAGGGCGCATCCGCGGCCCGTGGGTATTGAAAATCCGGACGATTCCGGTATCCACACCGTGGCTCCGGCGGTAGGCCATGGTGAGCGCCTCGCCGAACCGCTTCGCCTCATCGTACACACCCCGCGGACCTACCGGGTTGACATGGCCCCAGTAGTTCTCCGGCTGCGGATGGACCTGCGGGTCACCATAGACCTCCGAGGTCGACGCCAGTATGAAACGCGCGCCTTTTTCCTTGGCCAGGCCAAGGGCGTGCAGCGTACCGATCGAGCCCACCTTCAAGGTGTGGATCGGCAGATTCAGATAGTCGATCGGGCTTGCCGGCGACGCGAAGTGCAGCACGTAGTCGACCGGACCAGGAACATGGACGTAATCCGTCACATCACAGCGGATCAATCGGAAGCACTCGCGGTCCGCAAGATGAGCGACGTTCACCGGGGTCCCCGTGACGAAGTTGTCCAGGCAAAGGACCTCATGGCCCTCGGTCAACAGCCGCTCGCACAGGTGTGATCCCAGAAAACCCGCACCTCCGGTGACAACGCTTCTTTTCATCAGGCCCCCTCCTGGTCATCGGTATTCGGTCCGCGTGACGATACGCGCACGAAGTCCCACGCCCGCGCGGAACGCGCGAGAAAGCTCGGCGGAACACCATCGAGAACAGACCCGGCGGCAGCGGCCGATGGTTTACCCACCGATAGTTCGCCGCCATGCGGATGAAGCAGGACGACCACCACGTCACCATTGCCGCCGGCACCGCGGTAGACCTCCGCCGGAGCATCTCCCAGCGCCTGGTCCAACCAGGCCAGGAGGTCCTCCAGGCAGCCATCGGCCGCATGGGCCTCCCACATGCGCGTCACATCAACCACACCCACATCTTCGACCACGGTGGGCAAGGCGGGACCAACGAGGTACCGGCACGCAATAAGGCCTGGCCACAGAGCGCACGATCACAGTCCCGCTCGCGCCTGGCAGGCTTCAGGGCCGCTCCAGCGAAAGGGTCGAGGAAGCGGACATGTCCAGCAAGGACGGGGTGACACCGGCGGCGGCCTGAAGGGAGCCCAGCGCGGCGACCATCGCGCCGTTGTCGGTACACAATCCAGGCCGGGGCACCCGCAAGGTGATACCAGCGGCCGCACAGCGCGCCGCCGCGAGCGACCGCAGTCTGCTGTTCGCCGCCACTCCCCCACCGATCACCAGGGTGTCGACCCCGTGCGACCGGCAGGCCGCGACGGACTTGGCCGTCAGCACATCCACAACAGCCTCCTGGAACGACGCGGCGACAGCCGCGACGGGTATCGGCTCACCCGCCCGGTTGCGCGCTTCCAGCCACCGGGCCACCGCGGTCTTCAGCCCGCTGAAGGAGAAGTCGAACGTACCGTCGCCCGCCTTCGCGCGCGGGAACGCGATCGTGGGGCTCCCGTCACGAGCCGCCTGGTCAATGGGCGGCCCGCCGGGGAACGGCATCCCGAGCAGCCGGGCAACCTTGTCGTATGCCTCGCCCGCGGCATCGTCGACCGTGGCCCCGAGCGGGATCACCGCGCCCGTGGCGAGGTCCGGCACCAGCAGCAGGGAGGAATGCCCGCCGGAGACCAGCAACGCCATGGACGGGCCGGGCAATGGCCCATGCTCAAGGGTGTCCACCGCGACATGCGCGGCCAGATGATGGACCCCGTAAAGAGGGACGCCGAGCGCGAACGCGTATGCCTTGGCCGCGGCCACTCCGACGAGCAGCGCCCCGGCCAGGCCCGGACCAGCGGTGACCGCGATCGCGTCCACGTCACGATGGCGCAGCCCCGCCTGGGACAGCGCCCGGTCGACAGCCGGCACCATCGCCTCGACGTGCGCACGGGCGGCGATCTCCGGAATCACCCCGCCGTAACGCGCGTGCTCGTCCACGGATGACGCGAGGGTGTCCGCGAGCAGAAGCCCGCCCCGGACCAGGCCCACTCCGGTCTCGTCGCACGAGGTCTCAATACCCAGTACCAACGGCGCGTCACCCCGCACCGACGGCCCGTCACTCCGCGCCGGCGGGACGTGGCCGGCGCGGACCCCGCTCACCGGGACACCGTCGACTCCACCGCGTCAAGCATCTCGCCGTAGTCACGGGTGTCTATGTGACGGGCCGACATCACGTAGGCGTCGGCTCCCGACGGCTGGTAGTAGCCCCTGCGCAGGCCGAGATCGACGAAGCCGAACCGGTGGTAAAGAGTTCGGGCCGTGCTGTTGTCGGTCCGTACCTCCAGGTCACAACGGCGCGCACCGCACATCCGGGCATGGCGCAGCAGAGCGGCCAGCAGCCGGGTGCCCACCCCGTTGCCGCGGGAGTCCGCGGTGACGCCGAGAGTCTGCACGTAGGACTCGCCGTCGTGGACGGCAAGCCCGCCGTAACCGACGACTCGCCCGCCGCGCACAGCGGCCAGATAGTGCCGCGCCAGTCCCTGTGCCAGCTCCGACCAGAACAGCTCGGCCGTCCAGGCGTCCTCGGCGAAGATGTCCCGTTCCAGCTCGACAATCTCATCGAGATGCCACCAGCGCAGGCGCACAAGCGCCACCTCGCCACGCCCAGGTGCCGGCGAATCCTCGGTCACCGTGTCTGTCCTGATCGTCAGCTGGCCGGTCACACAGCCACCGCTTTCGGCGGGCGCGGTTCGGCCGCGTCCGGCCGGCGCAGGTACAGCGGGACGAGCGGCGCGGGCGGGCGGCCGGCCAGAACGCTCGCGCCGGCCAGGCGGGCGAGGGTGACCGGGGACGGATACCCCGGGCCGGTCGCCGGCTCCACCGGCTCCCCGAGGCTGGCGAAAACGTCCGGGTACAGCTGCGCACCCGGTCCGGCCACCCGGCGGACCGCCATCTCCCGCAACTCCTCGACAACGCTCCCCGGTCGGCCCACGGACGGCCCGGCCACCCGCTCACCATTGTCGTACACCGCCCAGTACACCTCCCGGCGCCGCGCGTCGGTCGTCACGGCCACCCTGCCCGACGTGTCGGCGCCGATGCCGTCCAACGAGCACACACCGTAGGCGGGCCGGCCGAGAGCGTCCGCGAAGGCGGCCGCGGTCACCACGCCGACCCGCAGACTCGTGAACGGCCCCGGCCCGAGGCCCACCACCAGCGCGTCGAGATCGGCAGGGCATGCCGACGCCTCGTCCAGAGCCTCCCGGACCAGCGGTACCAGCAACTCCGCGTGCCTACGTGGATCCACGACCTGACGTGCCGCCCTGCGGGTCACCCGCACAACGCCCGTGCCGGCGACCGGCTCGGCCCATTCGACGTCCGCGAGAGCGACCGAACAGGCGGGTGTCGCCGTGTCAACAGCGAGAAGCAGCACGCCTGACAGCCTAGTGGTCGCGCCGATCAAATCGCATGATCAAACAATTCCAGCCCGCGGCTGTTGCGGTCGGTGACCGAGCTATTCCCCGGCCGCCGCCCACAACGACCGCAGGCGGGTTGACCATTCACCGTCGCTGCCAGCCATCCGGACGACGCGGACGCCCCCGTCGCCACAGTCCTCGGCGCCAGCGCCGAGTCCCGGCACGGCTTCGGGCGGCCGCTCGATCTCGACCCGCAGATACGTGCTGGCCAAGCCCTCCACCAGTCCCGAGCCCCACTCGACGACCGTCACGGACGTCTCGATCTCGGCGTCGAGGTCGATGTCCTCGACCTCGACGACCGCACCCAGCCGGTAGGCGTCCACATGCACCAGGGGCACCCGGCCGTCATCGTGCACCCGGGCGATCACGAAGGTCGGCGAGGTGACCGCCCCGGTGACACCCAGCCCGGCGGCGATGCCCTGGACGAGGACCGTCTTGCCAGCGCCGAGCGGCCCGGCGAGTATCACGAGGTCTCCGGCGCGCAGCCCGCCGGCCAGCCGACGGCCGACAGCACGCATGGACCGCGCTGTCGGAGCCTCGACCAGCCAGGCCTCTCCGTCGCTTCGGGCGAGGAAGGCGACAGGCTCGGGCGGGCCGGTCACGATGTCCGGGTCCGGAGGTCCTCCGGGCCGCGGTCATGGCGGGCGGGCGCGGCCTGGGTGCGGGCTCCCGGCGGGCGCGGCAGGCCTCGCGGCCGGGCCGTCGCCCGGTTCACCAGCGCGCGCAGTGCCTCGTTGACCTCGTTGGGGCGCTCCAGGGTGACGGCGTGCCCAGCCCCCGCCAGCACCACCAGGTCCGCCTCGGGGAGGAGTTCGCTCAGCGTCCGGCTGTGCTCCAACGGGGTCATGACGTCAGCGTCACCGACGAGGATCAGCGTCGGGGTCGTCACCAACGCCGCCGCGGCAGCGATCTTGTCGTGGTTGATCAGCGCTGGCAGGAAGGCTGCCATCACGTGCAGCGGCGTCGCGGCCACCATCTTCTCCAGGAAGGACACCAGCGGCGGCCCGACCGCGGCCGAGCCGAAGCCGATCCGACGGGTCGCGGCCCACGCTACCTGACTGCCATGGCGGCGGCCCCGCTCCAGCAGCGTGGGGGCGTACCGCATACCGACCGCGAGACCGGGCAGCGCGGTGCGCAGCATCTTCGTCGCCGCCACCGGCAGGCCGAAGGTGACCGTGGCCAGGCTGCCCGCGCTGGTCGACACGAGCCCGACCCCGACGATCCGGCCGCCGAACAGCTCCGCGTGCGCGTCGGCCAACGCGAGAATCGTCATTCCGCCCATCGAGTGCCCGACGAGGATCACCGGTCCAGTCGGCACCACCTCGGCCAGCACCTGATACAGATCATCACCGAGCTGCTCGATCGTGCACGCCGCGACGTCCGATGCGCCGGACAGGCCGTGGGCCCGCTGGTCGTAGAACACCAGCCGGCCGCATTCGGCGAGCTCTCGACGTTGGAACGTCCAGAAGTCGAGGCTGACGCAGAAGCCGTGGATGAAGACGAGGGTGAGCGCGGCACCGGGATCCCCGACGACCTCGACGTGCAACGGCACGCCGTCCGAAGCGACCACGGTGGTCGGCTCCCCCCCGACCAGCGGCACGAGATCGTCGTCTCCCGGCTCGGGCAGCGATCCCTCCCCCGGCCCGGCCAGCTCGGCTGGCCGGCCGGAACCGGGCCGGACCCGCCGCCGCGCCGCCGCGCCGGCAACGACAGCCGCGGC
>NZ_CAKJTP010000013.1:0-7568 GCF_917627335.1 Protofrankia sp. CiT1
CTCATAGAACTCGAACGTTCTGGACGGCGAACTCACACACCAGCCGGTGAGGATACGGCCGCAGGTCCGAGAGCTGAGGAGCAGACGCCATGGGTAAGCACCGCATCCGGAGATCCCCCGGCCGGGCCGTCCGAGTGGCTGGCGTGGCCGCCGCCAGCCTCGCGGTCACCGCGGGCCTCGCGACCACCGCGAGCGCCGCGAGCGCCGCAACGCCCGAAACCGGCGACGGATCGGTCACGCTCTCGATCACCGAGCCCGTCAGCCTCAGCGGGACGGCGGCCACCACGGTCGACTGCTCAGCCGGGCGGCTCACGTACACGGCCTCGGCGAGTACCGCCACCATCGACGGCTACACCCTCTCGTTCAACGTCCTCGCGACCGGCTACCGCGGCCCCGGCAGCTACACCGGTGTCCTCACACTCCAGCTCACGCAACCCGATGGCAGCAACGTCACTCTGCCCGCCGGCGCCGTACCCACCAGCATCAGCGCGACTGGCGGCGTATCCACCGTCGACCTGACGACCCCCGCGGGGACGGCCATCGACGGCTCGCTTGCCTGGACGTGCTCGTAGTGGCGAGGAGCAGGAAGCGCCGCCGGTTCCACGCCGCAGCGGCGCTTGCCGTGGCCATGCTGGCCGCGCCGACGACTCTCGCCGTCGACACGCCGGCCCTCGCCGCGGCTTCGGCGTCGACACCGTCATGCGCCTGGCGGCTGGAGACAACGCCCTCTACTGCCAACGTGGCGCTCCCGGACAGCGACGCCGTGTACTGGACGACGCCGTTCACGGTCGAGGACGGTCTTAAGATCACGGTCGCGGGCTCCTACGCCGACGCCCGCTACACCTCCCTGACCGTGTACAGCTCCAACCGCGCCCCGTTCACGACCAACGGGGTCAGCTCTGGGCTCCCCGACTTCCTGACCGCCCCGGACGCTGGCAGCGTGAATCCGTGGCAACAGACCGCGGCACCGGGCGGCAACTTCACCGTCACGCTGACCCAGGACGTGGTGGCAGGCGAAAGCAACACGCTACCGCTGGCGCCGGCGGAAACCACGTCGGGCGCGACCGGCTACCTCATCTATCGCGTCTACCTTCCGGCCGGTGGGAATGCGGCCGACGTCCATCTGCCAACCCTTACCTTCACCCAGGACGATGTCTCGAACACGCCGCCGGTATGCGGCGCCAGCACCGCGGCCGACTCCGGGCCCGATATGGTCGCGTCCCAGCCAACCGTCACAGCCAGCGCGGCGAGTCCTCAGTTCGCGCGCGGCGCCTCGGGCACCGGCGGCCTTTTCCCGAATCTGGACAACGCCTACCTGTCGGCAAGCGTGACGCCGCCAGCCGACGGCTCGGTGCTCGTCGTGCACGGCAAGGCCCCCCGAACACCGACGGGTGACGATCCGGCTCCGTGGCCGGCCGCCGACGCCGATATCCGCTACTGGTCGCTGTGCGACAACCTGGCCAAGCCGCCGCTGCCTGTCGTCGTCAACACGCTACCCGACGGCAGTATCGACTATGGCTGCCGCGCGGACGACGCGACCAGTCTCGATTCCTCCGGCTACTACACCTTCGCGGTCGGCACTGAGGCGCAGCGGTCGGCGATCGACAGCATTCCGGGCGTCACCTTCGTACCGCTCTCCAGCGCCAGCCCGACCTCCCAGCACCTTCTGCTGTTCCGTAATCTGCTCGGCGCCGAGTTCGCCGAATCAGTCCAGAACGTTCCTTCCGATGACAGAGCGGCCACGGCTGCGGTCGTTATGAAGGCCTACTATCCGCGCACTACGTGGTGTTCGGTGACCATCCTCGCGGCCGGGGGCGCAGCGGCCTGCTTCGGATCGTGACGATCCCGTGGGTGGCCAGGCGCCCGCCCTGGCCACCCACCGCACAGATCTGCCCTGGGCCCACGCTGAAACCCTCTAGGCAGGCACCCCACCGGCACAACCCGGCGCCCGTCATCCGTTCCTTGTTTGTCCCGCGCCATCGCGACGGCAGCGTCGCGATGGCGCGACACATGCTGTTCACCTGATCGACATCTGACGTCGCCGAGACGCGACTTCGACGTTAGAATGACGTCATGACTACTGCCGAAGAGATCACGACCAACCTCACCATCCGGGCGCTCCCAGCTCGAGTACGTGCCACTCTGACCGCACGGGCGAAAGCGCGCCGGCAGTCGCTGAACGCCTACGTGCTCGACGTACTCAGCCGCGAGGCGACTACCCCGACCATGGACGAGGTACTCGCCGACATCGACAGCGCTCGCGCCTCGGTAGGGCTTACCACGGACGACGCGGTCGCCGCCGTACGCGCAGTCCGTGATGCGCAGGAGGCACGGTGGGGCTGATCGTCGTTGACGCGTCCGTGATCGTCGATCTACTCGCCGGGGATGACAGCCCACGGCGCAAGGCCGCGAGGGATCGTATGGCCAGCGGCGACGCCTCTTACGCCCCCGCCCATCTGGACATCGAGGTCATCTCGGCGCTCCGCGGCCTGGCCAGACGTACGAGCCGCCTAGCCGAGCACGCCCCGAATCTCGTCGCCAACCTGATCCGCCTACCGATCCGTCGCGAACTGCTCGGCGGGCCGACCGCCCAACGCGTCTGGGAACTTCGAGAAAACATGACCGCATACGGCGCCGGTTACGTCGCACTGGCCGAACAGATCGACGCCGTCCTTCTCACCTGTGACGCCAAATACATTGCCGCGACTGGCCCACGCTGCGCCATAGAACTAATCACATAGCGGTTGGCGATCGGGCTCGGACAGCCTCGGTACACACGGACTGCCGCGAACTCGCCGCCGAAGCGTCGACCGGCGAAGCGTCGACCGGCGACGATCCGCTCAGCCACCCGGCCATGATCAACATGACCGTGGTGACGTGGCGCGTCGGCCGGTTGGAACCTGCTTCGCGCCGAAAAGTGAACGTTCTGGTAGTCGATGAAGACCGCGACTCGCGGGGTCATGACGTACCCGATCTAGAAAAAAACCCCGCCAGTCGCGGAGGACGGCGGGGAGAAAGTCAGATCACCATAGGCACCCGACGGCCACGGCGCCAAACGGCCGAGGGCACAGCGCACGCCGAGGAGACCGTCTCCCCTCGTAGGCGACCCTCCGCGTCCGTGCGAGCGCTTTCCGCATACCAATCGGGACGGATCACCCAACATCGTTCGCTGTTTGTCCGATTTGCTGGTCCAGCACCATCACGATCAACAACGCGAGCGAGTCCTTCGACAGCGGCTCGTCCGCCTCGTCGATCCGGCTCAGATGCAGTCCCACGCCATCACCGTAGCCGACCATGTCACGGCGAGCCGCGCACCGATGGGCGACAGAAACGCCCCTGTGAGCTGGCAGGCGACGCACGTGAACACCGCGGACTTCGCGGGGCACCGCGACGGCGTATCCGGCTCGCCACGGATGTTGATAGCAGATCTTGCTAGCATATTACGCGTGACACGGACGATTACGCTTCGGCTCTCGGACGAGGCATACGAGGCGGTCAAGCGGTATGCCGAGGCAGCGGACACGTCGATGAACGCGTGGGTCGAGCGCGTGCTCGACGCCGAGGACATGCGCCGGCGCTGTGCCGCCCACGCTGCCTGGATGCGGGCGAACCCGGCGATCACCCAGGTGGCGCTCGCCTTCGGTGAGGCCAACCAGCGGGCACTCGCGGCGGCCGGGCTGCCCAACCTGGCGGGCGCCGCCGAATGAGGTCGCCGCGGCGCGGCGAGATCTGGACCACCCGCACCGGACCGACAGCCCAGGCGGTGCTGGTCATCAGTTCCACGGTTTACAACGAGATCGTCGATGAGCCGACCGTGCTGGTCGCGCTGGTCGTGGAGCACGCCACCGACGAGGGGTTCTGCGTCCGGCTGGGCGAGGGCCAGTGGGCTGTGATGGGCCTGGTCACGTTTGTGGCCAAGGCCGCGCTAGAAGAATACCTGCGCCGGGTCGACGTCCAGACGCTCACCGACACCAACACCATGCTTTTCAAGATCCTGGCCACGCCCGAACGCTGACGTCTCACGCGTGCTACGTTAATTTCATGATCGAAGTAACAGTTCGAGATCTCCGCAATCATGGCGGCCAGATTCTGGACCGGGTCGCAAACGGAGAGGCACTGACAGTGACCCGGGACGGTCATCCGGTCGCCGAACTCCGGCCCCTGCCACGCCGCCCGCTGTCAGCCGCGCTGCTGCTGGAGCGCTGGCGCGGTCTACCGCGTGTCGACCCGGTACTCCTGCGCGAGGACATCGACAGCATGCTGGACCCCGCACTGTGACCGATCCCGCCGTACGCCACCCGCGCGGGGTGCTCGACAGCAGCACGGTCATCCATCTGCCACGCATACCCGACCCGGACAGCCTGCCCGCGGAACCGCTCATCACCGCCATCACGCTGGCCGAACTCTCGGCCGGCCCACTCGTCGCGGCCACGGACGGCGAGCGTGCCAACAGGCAGGCCCAGGTACAGCAGGCCGAGGCCGACTTTGATCCGCTCCCCTTCGATGCCGCAGCGGCACGAGCGTTCGGACGGGTGGCGGCCTCGCTGCGCCAAGCCGGTCGCAAGCCTGCGGCCCGAGCGTATGACGCAATGATCGCCGCCACCGCGCTGTCCAAGAACCTGCCCGTATACACCTGCAACCCCGCCGACTTCGCCAGCATTGACGGGCTTACCGTCATTGCCGTCCCGGTACCTGCGACGGCAGAAGCCTGAACCTGCACCTTGGCCACTGACGTTCTCGGCCGCAAGTCAGGCCGCGCCGCACCCTGCTCTGCCAATAGCAGAACTCACAGACTTCCAATAGCAGGACGGCTAGGGCGTAGTCTGATGAGTCTTCGATCGCTTCGCCCCCCACCGAACGCTTCGCGTCCGTGCGGGTCCCTGTTCTCAATGCCCGGAAGGCATCCTGCCGCGTTGCCGTCGGTCCGGATAGAACACCGCTATCCGGGCCTGCTCCGCCTTGCAGGCACTTTCTGGATCATCGCCCACATCGACCACCATCCATCAGACACGCCCTAAAAGGCCTGAGTGGCGATGGGTGCATAGGCACGGATGAAAAGGGCGACGTTGGCTCGGATGGCGGTGTCGAGT
The DNA here is from genome assembly GCF_917627335.1 of Protofrankia sp. CiT1. Taxonomy (NCBI): domain Bacteria; kingdom Bacillati; phylum Actinomycetota; class Actinomycetes; order Frankiales; family Frankiaceae; genus Protofrankia; species Protofrankia sp. CiT1. The sequence continues at coordinate 5,091 of NZ_CAKJTP010000013.1, forward strand.
TCCGGGGCGTCGCGATCGGAGGGCGCGGTGAGAGCGAAGGTGCCGAGTTCTGTCATCTGCCAGGAGGTCCCGATGATGAGGGCGAGGTATTGACCGGCGGCGCGGGCTGGGTCGTCGATGTTTAGGGCGCCGGCGTGAGCGAGGCGGGCAAGGTTGCCGATGAGGGCTGGCCATACGGGTGTGGTGACACGGGAACGCCACAAGGCTAGGAGCTGGGGGTGGCGGGGTGCCTCGGTCTGGATAACTAGGCGCAACGCGCTGGTGGTCGGGCTGGCGTAGACCGCTGTGATCCGTCGTGCGAGGTCAAGCAGGTAGGTCGAGGCGTCATCGACAGTCTCTACGCGTGCGGGAAATGTGTTCGTCGCGTTGCGTAGCGCGTCGAGGTTCGCTGTAATCATCTCGTCGATGACGGTGAGGAAGAGCTTCTCCTTGTCGCCGAAGTGGTTGTAGACAGTCTGGCGGGAGACCGGGGTGGCCGACGCGATGTCGTCGAGGCTGGTGGCGATGTAACCCTGCCGCGCGAAGACCTCGAACGCGGCTTTCATGATCGCCTCGCGTTTGGCCAGCCGGCCTCGGCCCAGCGCGACGGCGCTGGCACCCGCTGCGTCGATGGCCACGGACCCACGCTACCCTCCTGGACTCAGGTATCTCGAAAATTAGGCAACACCGTCCAAGAAGCTATGCAGATGCGTCTCACGGTGGCGCCGTTCGTCGCCCCAGCGAAAGAGTGGGAGAACTCATGTCGACTCAGGTTCCGCACACGGTGATCATTGGTGCCGGGCCGGCTGGCCTGACAGGCGCCTATCAGCTGGCCGCTCGCGGCGCGGCCGTCACGGTGTTCGAAGCCGACGACGTGGTCGGCGGGATCAGCCGTACCGTCGAGCGCGACGGCTGGCGATTCGACATCGGCGGGCACCGGTTCTTCACCAAGGTCGCGGCCGTCGAGGTGCTGTGGCACGAAATCCTGCCTGCCGAGGACTTCTTGCTCCGGCCTCGGATGAGCCGGATCTACTACCAGGGGAAGCTCTACGACTACCCGCTGCGCGCCCTCAACGCCCTGCGCAACCTCGGGCCTGGGCACGCGGCACTCGCGCTCGGGTCCTACGCCCGCACGCGGCTGCGTCCGCCGCGGGATCAGAGCAACTATGAGGCGTGGCTGGTCGCGCGCTTCGGTTGGCGGCTGTACCGGACGTTTTTCAAAACCTACACCGAGAAGCTGTGGGGAATCCCGGTCAGCGAGATGCCGGCGGATTGGGCCGCACAGCGGGTGAAGAACCTCTCGCTGTCCTCCGCGATCGTCAACGCGGTCCTCCCGAGGCGAAACCAGAAGGACATCACCAGCCTGATCGAGGAGTTCCACTACCCGAAGTACGGCCCCGGCATGATGTGGGAGACCTGCCGTGACAAGATCGAGAAGATGGGCGGAACGGTCACCTTGAACACCGCCGTCACGACCATCCACCATGAGCACGGACGCGCGGTCGCGGTCACCGTCCAATCGAAGACCGGCGAGCGCACACGGGTGCCGGCCGACCAGGTGATCTCCTCAACCCCACTGTCAGCCCTCGTGCTGGGCATGGACCCGCCACCGCCTGCCAAGGTCATTGAAGCGGCCAACGATCTGCGCTACCGCGATTACCTCACCGTCGCGCTCGTCGTCCCCGCCGAGTTCAGTTTTCCCGATAACTGGATCTACATCCATGACCCGGGCGTCAAGGTCGGCCGGATCCAGAACTACGGCTCCTGGTCGCCCTACCTCGTCAAGGAAGGGCGGACCTGTCTTGGTCTGGAGTTCTTCGTCTTCGAGGGCGACGACATGTGGACGAAGCTCGACGACGAGCTGATCGCGCTCGCCACCCGTGAACTGGAGCTGCTCGGACTCGTACGCCACGGCGCGGTCGAACGCGGCTACGTCGTGCGGGTGCCGAAGGCGTACCCGACCTACGACCAGTACTACCGCCATAACGTGGAGATCATCCGAGAATGGATCTCCGTGAATGTACCCAACGTTTACCCTGTCGGCCGCAACGGCATGCACCGCTACAACAACGCCGACCATTCCATGCTCACCGCGATGCGCACAGTCGAGAACATCCTCGACGGCACCCACCACGACATCTGGGCCGTCAACGTCGAAGAGGAATACCACGAACAAAAGACAGCGGCCGCGCCCTCCAACCGACCGATAGGCACCGGCCGCGACGCGCCCATCCTCCCGCGACGCGGCCACCCACGCCGTATTCAGTAGCGGACGATTTCGAGCGTGCGCGCCGGCCACGTACGGTCGCGCCGTAGGCCTCGCTGCTGATCATAGCCAGGCTGGTAGTAATGGCTTCCTGACCGCGGTGGGTCTTATCGGTCGGTCAGGAAGCCCAGGCGCGCTCCCACCGGTCAGTCGCCGCCGTGGCCTCTGGTGTACACGAGCGGTATTCGACATCGCTACGCCATACTGTCAGCTGGCAACGTCCCGCCTCGATG
>NZ_CAKJTP010000013.1:8089-51471 GCF_917627335.1 Protofrankia sp. CiT1
CTCCCGCAAGAGCAATCGCGACCGTGTCGTTACGGAAAGCATCATCCAGTACATAAAAGTGATGAAGTGCTGGCAGAATGTAGCAATGCTCTACGCGAAGGGGATTAATGGGCACTAACAGTGGTCCAACCGTCCGAAGGCGGCGACTCGGCGCCGAACTCCGCCAGCTCCGTGAGGAAGCTGACGTGTCCGTCGATCAGGCTTGCGAACTCCTCCGTTGCTCAATTTCAAAGATCAGCAGAATGGAAAACGGCCGCGTACCGGTCCGGACCCGCGACGTCCACGATCTCTTGCAGCTCTACGGCGTCACGGACGAGACCAAACGCGAAGCCTTCCTCGCGCTTGCCCGCGAGTCTCGCAAACGTGGCTGGTGGCATACCTACCACGATGTGGTTCCTCCATGGTTCGAGATCTACATCGGCCTCGAAGGAGATGCCTCTTCGATAAGCGTGTACGAGGCGCAGCTCGTTCATGGACTGTTACAGACAGCCGAGTACGCCCGCCACGTCATCCGCGCCAACAACCCAGAGATCGTGGAGGAGGACCTGGAGCGCAGAGTCGCACTGCGGCTCGATCGACAGAGTCGCCTCACGCACGACAACCCTCCTCGGTTGTGGGTCGTCCTCGACGAGGCGGTGCTACACCGTCCGGTTGGCGGTACGGCCGTGATGCGAGCGCAGCTCGAGTATCTCATCAAGCGAGCGAAACTACCCAATGTGACTCTCCAGGTCGTTCCCTTCGTCGCGGGTGCCCACGCGGGAATGGGTAGCACCTTCGCGATCCTCGGCTTTCCGGACCCGACAGACCACGACGTTGTCTATATCGAGGAAGCGACAGGGAGCCTCTATCTTGAACGGGCGGCGGAAATTCGGCACTACCGGCTGAAGACCGACTACCTGTTGGCCGCCGCGCTTCGCCCCGACCAGTCCCTTGAGATGATAGCCAGAGTGACGGAGGAAATGAAATGACTGAAAACAGCATGTCAACCACAAGCAAGATCGATATCGATGCCGAGACGGCCGTGTGGCGCAAAAGCAGCTACAGCAATGGTGCCGGCGGCATGTGCGTAGAGGTTGCGGTCGCTGCCGACGGCATCCTCGTCCGCGATTCGAAGGACCCAGCCGGCCCGGTCCTGGCCTTCACCGGTGGCGAATGGGATGCCTTCCTTGCCGGTGTCAGGGACGGCGAGTTCGATCAGATCTGACCCGCCGAATCACAACCACGGGCCAACACGGTGCTGCCGGGCGGCCGGATGTCGCTCAGACCGCTCGGCACCGGAATGAACCCGGGACATACGGTCCCAGCGGCCAAAGAGAGTGCGATCATGGTTTTTCACTCGCCCGGAACCACCAAGCGGGCTAGTATGCCAAAAATCGTGTAAGCATTATTTTTCGTCTGGCCAGAGATCCCGGGTGTGCTGGATTTTTGCGTACCCTCAGGCTCACAAAGGAGCCTGAGGGTACCCTGCAAGGATCATTTCGGACAATCGTGGACCTATCTTTCCGTCGGCAGGCCACGGGCGGGCGGCTCCCGAGGAAGGCCCGCACCGAACGGATACGGCCCATGTCGTAACCGATCCGGCCGCGCCCCGGCCTGGACGTGATAAGAGAGGCTCCGGCAATAGGGCGTTCGATCAGGGAGCGGCGCCCGGGCGGATGGATCGCGAGGCTGCGGAGGGAGTCACCGGAGGTGTTGGGTGGCGACTGACGAGCCGGGGTACCCGTGCATCGCGCAGCGATGGACAGGGAGCGATGATGCGAAGCGCCGACCGGGCGGCGCGAGCCGGACAGTCCTATTGCCGGAGCCCCTAAGAGAGTATCTCGTCCAGATAGGCGAAGTTTATCGTGTCCGATATGCAGCAATTGTCATAATTTAGGAATGGCGAGGTGGGGCATCGACTCACCTGCGCCGTCGTCTGCACCTCCTGAGGTGGCTCTGATGCCGGGACGGTTCGACTCTTGCCCCGCCTCACCACCTCCAGAAGCTCGGCTGAACCATCGCAAACCGGAACCCCCGTGGCACGACGCGGCCGAAAAAGTAATCAGACGAGCGCGGATAGCAACATCATGAAAAAGGCCTTGCGATCGGGCCCCCGACAGCGCACTCTGTAGAGGTCGGGTCGGGTTGTGGTCCTTGCCTTGTGATCCTTTTCTTGTTGTCCGCTCGCTTTGCCGTCCTTCCCGTTGACGTAGTGTCACAAAATTTCGATTATCTCATCGGGTGCTGGTGCCCGTTGTCGCTATAGGGAGCGAAGCCGTCATGTACGCCATAGCCTGGGCAGAGGCCCGAAGGTCAGGGCGTTTCGGCCTTTCCCCCCATCCGACCTTTAGATCCAGTCAGCTTCGTCGATTGCGCACTGGCGGAACGTAGGCGATCGACCGTTTCGCGGGCAGGGTGCCAACTCCGTCGGCCCGGAAGCTCATTGATCCAAATCGCGCCTGGCGCATGTCAGGCGGATTTTTCGTCGTCCTGTTCCCGCACAACGGGAGGTGATCAGCGTGGCCACTGCCACGACGAACCTGCTCAACACCCCGCTTGAGGACCCGCGTACCGAGCGGGTGCGCCGCAACGCTCTTGCGGCGTACGTCGACGGAAAGATCAGTTTTGCCCAGGCGAACTCCCGCGTCCGCAGGGCAATGGAGCGATTTCAGCCCTAAGGCGTGTTTCGACAGTCAGCTGTCCGGCTCGCCGCGTCCAGGCTGCACCTGGCCGTGTTCTTGGCTGCACCGATACCGCTCCTCCGGTATCGGTGCAGCCCACAGCCTTGCCAGGAAGCTACCTGGACGCGGCTCCCTGATCGAAAGCCCGATCTCACACACGCTCTCAGACCGCTGCGGACTCCCGCGTGACACTCGCGGCACGGTCCCGACCGAGACCGAAGATCCCGATCGCGACCAGGCCGAGCGAAATGACAAATGCCGCCATCTGGGGTCCTTCTGGCGCCGTCTCGTCAAACAAGGTCAAACCAATCATGACCGGTAAAAAGGCTGAGACCCCGCTGGTCACTGGGAACGCGATCACTGCGGCCCGGCCCTGTAGGCCTCGCTGTTCCAGGCCCAGCGCAAGAACGGAAAAGGCGATCAGCACATAAGGGGTCGGTGTTGACAGCAGTCCGGCCAGTTCATGATTGTCCAGATACAGGCCGATCTGGCGAGTCGCCAGAGTCGCGATGGCGTAGCAGACTCCGGCCGACAGTCCGAACAGCAAAGCCGCTTGGGCGATCCGCCCCCCACGCCCCGCCCGGTTCGCCAGCCACGCCCCGACCGCTGTGAACAGCAGCCCACAAGCCAGGAACAACGCCAGATCATGATTGCTTGCTGGTGTGCCGACCTTGGCCCCGCTGCTGAAAGCGAGGGCCAACAGCCCAATTCCCGCGGTGAGGCACGCCATCCCACGCCAACCCACCCGGCTGATCCGCTCTCCCAGGTAACGCCGGGCCAGCAACGAGAAGACCACCATGTCGCCCGCCATGAGCGGAGCAACAAGAGCGACCGGCGCCACCGACAGCGCGAGTACCTCCAACAGGAACGACCCGGCTTCAACAGCGAGCCCAAGCAGCCACAACGGTCGCAATACAAGACGTAACAGCAGGCCAAGCCCCAACCCGCCACCGGGCGGGGCCTGGCGTGCCGCGACAGCCTGGATGAGCGGAGCCGTCCCATACAGCGCCGCCGACACAACAGTGACAGGGACGCCGACAACGAGCGCGTCGCTCACATGTCTTCCCGGACACGACTGATAACGGCCAGGATACGGCCGGTCTGGCCGTTACCAGCCATTAGCCAGCTCGACCTGACTGAGTGCGGCACCAAATGCCTGCTCCCAGGCCTCGGGCGTCCCGACCACCCGTACCGATGGTGGCTTGATACGGTCCAGCGCGGCGAGCGCCGAACGACGCAGGGACATGGCACCGGCGGAGGTCACGTCCGCGCGCCCCCGGTCGAGCTCAAGCTGCAGGTTGTCGCGGCCGTGGCCGGGGACGACGTCCAGCAACAGGAGGTCACGACCGATGACCCGCGCCTCGCTACAGGTGTCACCCGACGAGGTGACAACAAGATCACTTGCTGCCATCAGCTCGGGGATACGGTCGGTGAAGCCGAAAGGGATGATCCGTGGGTGCGTGTTCGCACGTTCTCGCAGGCGTGCCGCAAGCGAGACGTTGCGTCCAGCTACCACAAGCACCCATATACCGGCCTCGGCAAGTGCCTGAGCGCCCTCGACCAGCGGCCCGAGGCCCCAGGAACCCGACATCAACAGTACGCACCGGGCGTCCGCGGGAATCTCGAGGGCCGCACGGGCCGCCTCCTGTGTCGGTGGGTCATAGAACGGTTGACGGACCGGCGTGGGTACCACCGCGATCCTCGCCTCTGGATGGAAACGCCGGACGAACCGCGCCGCCGTGGTTGAGGTGACCAGATACAGGTCGGTATTTTCATGTACCCACAGTCGGTGGACACAGACATCTGTGCAGAACACCGTGGTCACCATCCGGGGATGTTCGTGCTTGATCCGACTGGCCGCGGCGGCCCCGGTGGCGAAGATTGACAACAGCAGCTCCACTGGCTGCTCCCGCAGTTCCACGCGGAGTTTGGGTACGAGAAAGCGTGACGAAGTCGCCTCGATCGCCCTCGCCAGCCCGCCGCCTGGACGCATCTGCGAAAAGTGCAGGGCATCATACAGCCCAGGAACGGCCAGCATCCCGCGAAAAACACCCTCACCCGCCGACCCGGCCCGGCCGCCCATCATGCGCAGGGAGTCCAGCGTGCGAGTGGAGAATCCACGCAGAGCCAGCGAGTGCGCGCAGGCCTGGGCCATGACGTCGTGGCCCATCCCGAGCGAGCCCGACAGCAAAAGCGCCCGCCGGCCAGGCTGGCCTTCCCGCCCCGTCGGGAAGGCCAGCGGTTCCTCCGTGTGATCGTCCGTCATGCTCTACTCGGAGGAGACCGGGGCGCCGACCCCATCAGCCCGACGGGCGGATACCGGCTGGTCACTCGTGGGCTGTCGGTCCGCCAGGTACCACTCGACATACTGCCTGACACCGTCGGCAAAGCCGGTGATCGGCCGCCAGCCGAGCAGCCTCTCGGCCTTCGCGTTCGATACCGACCGGCCCCGGAAGTCACCCGGGCGTGCCGGGACGTGTTCGATCTCGACGCCGGGGAAGTGATCCTGGACCGCCTGCGCCATAGCCAGCACGCTGACCCGTTCGTTGCCCTCGAGCGCGATCGTCTCATTACGGGCCGCGTCATCCATGGCAAGCACATGCGCATCCGCGAGGTCACGGACGAAGACGTAGTTACGGAACTGCTGCCCATCACCAGCGACGGTAAGCGGCTCCCCGTTGAGCGCCTTCCGCAGGAAGCGAGCCAAGACCAGCTCGTCGCGCATGCCCGGACCGTACGGGATGCCGTAGCGCAGGACCGTGAAGTCCAGGCCATAGGTCTGCTGATAACTCTGCAGGAGCAGTTCGGCCGCAATCTTGGTTGACGTGTAGACGTGGCCGGCACGGCTCATCGCGAATTCCACGTCCTCGGTCAACGACCGTGGATCATCCAAATCGCCCCCGCTGGCCCCATACACCCAGACCGTGCTCGCGAACAGCACGCGGCGCACTCCGGTGGCACGGGCGGCCTCGCACACGTTGGCCGTGCCCTCCACATTGAGGCGCACCGTTCGGATCGGATCGGCGAAAGCATGATCAACATTGGACATGCCAGCAAGATGGAAAACCATGTCACAGCCGGTAAAAACCGTGGTAAGCGCGGAGAGGTCCAGAACGTCCACAATCCGGTGGTCGGCACGTGGATCGGTCATGCGCGCATTCAGATCCAGCGAGATCACATCGTGGCCGGCGTCCAGGAGCCGGTCCACTACATGGGCTCCGATGAAACCGGAACCGCCAGTGACGATTATACGCATTGGTCATCCGTCCAAGATCGTCAGGTTTGGGGTCGGATCATCTGGTCGGACCTGATCGGAGTGGATCCCCGGTCAGATCGTGACCGTGAGGGTCTCGACGGCGGATGCCAGTGACGCAAGCACATGGTCCACCTCAGCTTCGGTCATGTCCGAATGGACGGGGAGGCACACATGCCTGGCGCACACATCCTGTGCAACCGGATGGTTACCCCGCGCATAAATCTCAAAAACGGGCTGCTGGTGCAGTGGCGCCTCGTACACCTCACCGGACAGCGACACACCGTGACGCTCCTTGAGCTCCTTCTTCAGTCGTGCCCGATCGATGCCCGGACGTGGCAATACGAGGTACTTGTAATAATTACTGCGCCCGCCGGTCGGCACCACAATCGGTTCGAGTCCCTCGATCTGGCCGAGGCCGGCCGTATAGCGAGCGGCTACCGCGTTGCGGCTGTCCAGAAACTCAGGCAACCTACGGGCGTGCACCAGACCGGTGACGGCGTGCAGTTCACTCATCCGCCAGGCGTAGCCCTGCTTGATGTGAACGTTCCCGAGAAATCCAGCCTTTCCCTGGTCCCGGAATATCACCGCCTCATCCCGTACTCGCTCATCAGCAGTGACGATCATCCCACCCTCGCCGCTGGTCACGACCTTCGTGGGATAGAACGAAAACGCCCCGGCCACACCGAACGAGCCCGCGTACCGGCCGTTATGGCTAGAACCGTGCGCATGGGCCGCGTCCTCGACCAGCAGAATGCCGCGTTCGTCACACAGCGACCTGATGTCGTCGACTTCAGGAGTGATTATCCCTCCGATGTGCACCAAGATCACCGCACGTGTGCGCGGCGTGAGCGCGTCAGCGACTGTAGCCGCGCTCAAGGCGAACGTCCTGGCCTCCACATCCGCAAAGACCAGATTCGCGCCGGCACGCAAGACCGCGAAGCCGGTCGCCGCAAACGTGTTCGTCGGCACGATGACGTCCGCATCCGCCACATCCACGGCACGGAGGATGATCTCAAGAGCCGCGGTGCCGCTACTGACTGCCACCGCGAATGGAACATCATGAGCCGCGGCGAACTCGGCTTCGAACTCCTTCGTATGCGCGCCGAGCGTCAACGCTCCGCTAGCCAGGATCTCCGAAGTCAACGACGCAATCTCCGCGCGATCGGCTTCGGGAAAGACGATCCGCGCCGCTGGAACCTGCACCTGCACACCCCCTTCGCTCCGCCCCACCTTGCTGTTCGCAACTGTCGCCGGTCCAGACACGGCGCAGCGCGACGCTACCGGTTCACCTACCTAAAAACCGTCAGGATCATTCTGCCGACGGCAACCTCCATGATCATCTTTTGGGACGCCGACCTGCGGGGCGGCGAACGAGCCGAGAATGAGCGCCGAGATCCCGATTTGCACCTCCATCGCGGCTAGCAAACAAGATAGACCATTGCCACCCAAATCCACCCGGACATCGACGGATGGCTCGCCTGAAGGGGCGACATAGTTCCACCACGAACACGCGGATGAATCACAACGATGCAACTATCACCCAACACGCCAATAATGGGCGCGTTTGACAACTTCATGACGACCAGTGGACACCTTCGCATCACGACAGCTTGGGCATCCAGAGATGAAAAATTGATCATTGCGCTATGACCGCGGAGTGCCTGATCAACGGCCAGCATGACCGGCCAGCGCGAAGAGAAGATCTACCACAATGGTGGGACTTCGATCGACCGACGGCTCAACGCGCCTGTCGGCAGAGACCCCGGCCTACCTGGTGTCTCACCGCGCAGGAACCGAAGCTGACCGTCATAGGCTCTGGCAGAGGACTGCGGTCGCGCCCCGGGGACCACAAAGCCCCGGCGAAGGGTAGACCATCTAGCGTACGGGGGGAACGCAGATCGTGCTACCACTTCGCCGGGACGCAAGGTAAGGATAGCGGCCAATTGAGCACGTCAACAGATGAAGCGGGCTGGGACTTTGGTCCCGACCTCAAGATCGATACTTTCTGGAGAGAATCAACTACAGAAAGATGTGATTCACACTCCTGGCAATGACTCCAGGCAAAATGATCATAATCGTGCTGGCACCTCCATGGATCTCGCTGGACCGCAGCGGAGTACATGCCAACGGACGGATTCCCGAGAGCGGTACCCGGGAAGGAACAGCAGCGTGACACAAGACAAGATCATAAGAGATCTCGCTGGCGTGGTCGGACTCATCGACAAGGTAGAACCCTTTATCGAGCTTGAGGACACCTCGACCCGCGACGAAGCCGCTCGTGAGATACGCAACGCGGGTGTGCGCTACGCACGAGTCGTCCACCTCGAAGAGGACATCATCCGCTCATCGATCATCACCTTGGATGACCTCGACAAGATCCGTAATCCGGCCCGGCCACTGGAAGAGGCGATCGATTCCTTTCTGCCCGAAATCTTCCTGGACTGGCGTGACTTCCTCACCAGCGCCGTCGACGACTCGCTGCGCAATGCGGCGACGGGTGCGACGATCACGGTCGAGGATGAGGGACGACCGCTCGGCGTAATCCCAATCACAACCATCGAGGCGTTCATCCATACCGACGACACGCGACCACGGTGAGCCTGCCACCGATGGCTACTAACAGTTACTACTGTTAACAGCTAGAGCGCCCAGGCATGACTTCGTAGAAGGTCACTTCGGATGCCGTATCGTCATAAAGCAACCAGTGGGACGGCTTGCCCCGCGCCGGGCCTACGTTGACCAGCAGGCGCCGCGCGCCACTCGGGTCGACCGGGGTTGGTACCCCTGGCATGACCGGCCGACGATGTGCCACCACGACGCCGGCCGGGCCGTTCATCTCCCCGAGCGAGGGCAGATCCAGCAGCAGCGTCTGGTGTGAATGGCCGACCATCAGGATCGGGACGTCGGGCAGCTCGACCAGCCGCGGGTAGAAGACCGCGGGCCACCCGGGACGAGCCGGCCCGTCCTCCCAGGAAAACTGGTGGCCGTGCATTGTCATGGCAGCCCCGAGCATCCGAGTTTCGGGCGCGGCAAGCAGGACATCAAGATCACCAAAAATCTGTTCGGACCGCAGCAGATCGCGGATCCGCCACTCCTGGTTGCCCAGGACCAGATCGACCCCGGCCAGCTCACGCCACAGTGCTGGATCCGGTTCCACCACGTCAGTGAGCTCCCAGTGGGTGGCGGCAGTATGGCGACGCCACGGCACCTTCGCCTCGAGGTAGTCGCCGAGGCACACCACCTGGTCGGCCCCGCGCTGCTGCACATCGCCAAGCACGCGCCGCCATGCTTTGCGCCTGCCGTGCAGGTCCGCCACGACCGCGTATCGCATAGAACCACCATCCACCGCTCATCGCCACCCCGCCAGATATGTACCCAGCCCGACGGGTGAGCACAAAACGGAGAACTCGGCTCATTGCCGTGGATTCGGTACACCTGCTTTCTTGGTATTGGTTACCTCGGGTGAGCGGATCAAACGATCGCAGCCATCGGGACCGTCCCGGCCGGCTAGTCAAGCCGACTCCGGTCAAACTGGATTACGACACCGTCCAGCACCGCATATCCGGAATGGCAGAACCTACATGGCAGATAGATCATGAACCTTGAGACTCCCGGATGGTTCCGCAGCGCACTCGAGCAACGGCCCGAGCGGCGCACGACCCAGGTCGACGGATGCCGGATCAGCTACCGGTGCTGGGGGGAGCGAGAGCGCCCGGGAATCGTTCTCGTGCACGGAGGGGGCGGGCATGCGGGCTGGTGGGACCACATCGCGCCACTGATTGACAACGAGTACCGAGTTATCGCGATCGATATGTCAGGCCATGGTGACAGCGGACGCCGCGATGAGTACAACCTCATCAGCTGGGCCACTGAGATCGTCAGCGTGGCACGGGACGCCGGCCTCACCGGCACACCGATCATCATCGGGCACAGCATGGGCGGCTGGGCATCGATCATGGCTGCGGCGAAGTTCCCGGAAAGCGTCGGCGGCATCATGATCATCGATGCTCCGGTCGCGGACGTCACCCCGGAGGAACGGGCCGCCCGCGAACGGACCGCATTCGGGCCACTACGCGTATATCCGACCGTAACCGATGCCCTGGCCAGGTTCAGGACCGTACCAGACCAGCCGAACATGCTGCCCTACGTTGTGAACCACGTGGCACGGACCTCCATGGGCGCGGTCGAAGGCGGCTGGACCTGGAAATTTGATCCGGGCATTTTCCGAGGACGCCGGCCGTCTTCGCAGATCCTCAAAGAGGTACGCTGCCGGGTCGCCTTGTTTCGAGCCGAGTACGGCCTGATAACGCCGGACATCGGCACCGAGATGTACGAGCTGCTCGGGCGGGTCGCGCCAGTCATCGAAATCCCGCTCGCGGGGCACCATGTCATGCTGGACCAGCCGTTGCTGCTGGTCACCGGCATTCGGACGCTGCTTGCCGACTGGCAACACTCGGTGCCCCAGAGCCGGCCGAAGGCGCAGGCAACCACCGCGTAACAGGCCAGTGAGCATATGATCATGCCTCTTCGCCGGCAATCGGAGGCCCAGGGCCCTGGCCGGGCAACCGGTGGTCACCATAACCGATGGCCCGGTGAACGTGGCATTCGTCATCGGGCTTGCCCGGATGTTCTTGAGCCCTCGGCGCGGTGCGCGGGGATCAGCCCGGCTCCGGTGTCCGCCAAGCGCCCGCCTACCTCCTCCGCCGCGCCGAGCCTGGATTTCGTCCCGCCGGCAGACCCGGCGATGAAGGATGCGAGCAGGGCGATCAACAGCATTACGATGGAGAACGCAAAGGTAGCGGCAAGACCATCGGAGAACGGCCCGGAGATCAGATTCGGAAAAAAGGCGCGGCCGGTTACGTAAGCGCCCGAGTCAGGTAGAGCCGACAGCGTCTGCGGCCCGAGAAGCTGCTCCATCGGATTGTATCCGAGAAAGGCTGAGAATAGAACGCCGATCGGCGGAAGCGTGGAAACAGTCCGCGCAACCGGCACTGGCACACCTTGGTCCACAAGCCCGTTGAACATGGTTGACGGCAGGCTACGCGAAAGCCCGATGACTATCAGTGTGAAGGAAAACCCGATCGAAAGCACGAAAGCGGCGTTCTGGAAGGTGGCGGCCATGCCCGCGCCAACGCCTCGGGTGTTCGCCGGCAATCCGTTCATCACGTCAGCCCGGTTCGGTGAAGAGAACAGACCGGTGCCCAGGCCATTGATGAGCAGAATCAGCGCGAATATCGGATAGGGGAAGTTCACCGGGATTACCATGAACAACACAAAGCTCACGATGACGATGGCCAGGCCTGCCATCGTGAACATCCGGGCACCGAAGCGGTCGGACAGCACGCCGGCAAGCGGTGCGGCCACCAGAAACCCGACCGTCAACGGAATCAGGTAAATTCCTGCCCATAGCGGAGTCTCCGCGAAACCGTAGCCATGCTGCGGCAGCCAGATTCCCTGTAGCCAGATGAGAAGGACGAACTGGAGACCGCCGCGGCCGAGTGACGCCAGCAGGTTCGCGACATTGCCAGCGGAGAACGACCGGATCCGGAACAGTTCCAGATTGAACAGCGGTTCGGCCACCTTAGACTCGATGACCGCGAAGGCGGCCAGCAGGAGTACGCCGCCGATCACCGCAGCCAGCACCCACGGGTTGGTCCAGCCCATAGTGCGCCCACCATAGGGCTGTATGCCATAAGTGATGCCGACGAGCAGCGCGATCAACCCGCCAGCGAACGTCATGTTTCCCCACCAGTCCATCGCTGTACGACGCCGCACACCGTTGTCCCGGAGTTTCGCATAGGCCCAGAAGGTACCGAATACTCCAAACGGTACCGACACCAGGAAGACATAGTGCCAGTTGATCGGGGCGAGTAGCCCGCCCAGCAGTAGACCGAGAAAGGTGCCGGCGATGCCGGCGACCACATTGATACCCAATGCTAACCCGCGCTGACGGGTGGGAAAGGCATCAGTGAGAATAGCCGTGGAATTTGCGACGAGAAACGCCCCGCCCACGCCCTGTATGATCCGCCAGCCGATCAGCCAGAGAGCGGCCGTGCTGCCGTGCATCCAGGTAGCGGCCAGCAGAATCGAAGAAGCGGCGAAGATCGCAAATCCGAGATTGTACATACGGACGCGACCGTACATGTCCCCAAGCCGGCCAAATGTCACCACCAGCACGGCCGTGACGACGAGGAAGCCCATCATCATCCACAACAGATAGCTGATGTTGCCAGGGCTCAACGGGTTGATGTCGATCCCGTGGAAGATGTCCGGCAGCGCGATCAGAACGATCGACGCATTGATCGTTGCCATCAGCATGCCGAGCGTGGTGTTGGACAGGGCGATCCATTTGTAATGCGGACCCAACGTAATCGGGCGATTATCCATTGCCGATGGTCGAATAGTCCGCATATTGTCCGAAATTTGCTGGTCCATGCAGCCCGAGTCCCGCACTTCGCCGCCCTCCACGCACGCCACTCGCCTCACTCGAAAACTTGCTTAGTAAGACTAAACAAGTAACACCAAAGTTGGCGAGGCGAGAAGTGTGAGATTGGCCCGGAGTTCCCCGGAAGTGACCCTGGCCAGCAGTTCGGCAAAAAAATCAGGAATAATGGGGACTAACTGGGCAAAACTATCGGATGTCCCAGAAGCACGAAAACGGCGATGGGCTCCCTCAAGACACTTCGAGGGAGCCCATCTGGACGCACAGGGTGGAATCAGGTACAGCAGCCACCGCCGCAGCAGGCGCCCCCCGACGCGGCAGGCTGCGGCGAAGCCGGTCTGGAAGAGGGCGCCGCTGACCCCGCCCGGGTCACCGCGACCGCGGTGAACACCCTGCCGGTGTCGGTGTGACCACCCGGGCACGGCGTGCTGGCGGCGGCTGTCTCAGTGATCCCGCGCCGCACCTCAAAGCTGGTGTCGCACGTGCGGCAACGGTATTCGTATGCAGGCACACTCCTACTTTACGCCAACGACGCGGCGTCGGCGGTCAGCCGAACTGAACTGGCTGACCGGTCGCCTCCAGGACCGACAGCCAGAGATCGCCGGCGGGGTCAACCTGGCTGCGATGGCTGATAGCCAACGGGATCGGGACGTGCACGAACCTGCGTCGCCACCGGCCGACCACCATCTCGGTACGGCCTGACATCGCCGCATGCACCGCGGCGTGCGCCAGCCGGATGCAGTACACACTGTCATACGGATTCGCCGGTACGCTGCGGATCATATAACTCGGATCAATGTATTTCAGATTCAGCTCCATGTCCACCGCGCCGAAATATTCCGTCACCCGCCTGTTGAGGAGCGGGCCGACGTCCCGTAGCTTGATATTGCCGGAGGCATCGCTGCCCTGTGATTGCTGTCCCTGCTCCTCTTGGGCGAAAAGCTCCTGCCCGGCGCCCTCCGCGACGACCACGACGGCGTGGCCCCGGTCCTCGACCCGTCTGTGCAGGAAGTTCAGCAGCCCGCCTTCGCCTTCGAAGGCGAAGGGCACCTCGGGGATGAGCACCACGTCCGCATCGCTGTTCGCCAGCGACGCGTAACAGGCGAGAAAGCCCGAATGGCGGCCCATCAGCTTCACCACGCCGACGCCGTTGGGTGAGGATGTCGCCTCGACATGCGCCGCCCGTATCGACTCGGCAGCCTTCCCGAAGGCGGTCTGAAAACCGAAGCTCTGGTCGATGTACGGAACATCATTGTCGATGGTCTTCGGCACACCGACAACGGCGATCTTATCGCCTCGCTCGCCCGCGATACGGGCGATCTCGAGCGCGCCGCGCAGTGAACCGTCACCGCCGATGACAAACAGGATGGTAATACTCATCCGTTCCAGACAGTCAACGATCTCCTCCGGGTCCTGTTGCCCGCGCGAGGTTCCAAGAATTGTTCCGCCGTTCTCGTTGATAGTGCCGACGAGCTCGGGGGTCAGGTCCAGGACGCTGTGGCCGTAGCGGGCGATGAACCCCTGATACCCGTTGCGGAAACCGAAGATCCGAGTCACGCCGTAGTGTGAGGTCAATTCGAACACCAGCCGCGGATAACATCGTTCAAACCTGGGCACAGCCCCCCGCAGGTGACAATTCCGACCCGCGTCTTGGATGGGTCGAAAAAAATCTTTCGCCGGGGCCCGGCCGGCTCAAATCCCGGGAAGAGCGTCGATCGGCATATCACGTTGCGTAACCAGAGACAACGTATCGTCAAGGAGTACCCGGTCGTCTTCATCCACATAATGCTGGGTCGTTCGCTTGTCACCGATCAGCGGCGCAAGCGGCGAAGTGATCCGGCAGGATCCCAGCACCCTTACCGAAAGTTCTTGGCCGTCAGCCATCAGTAACGCACCCTTGTGACCATCGGCAGCGCGAAGAGAATGGCCCCGGATGACCTCGGAGCCTCTCGGTGATCGCGCCATCCCTGCCCGACTGGCGGACCGGCTTTGTTACCGACGCGAAACAGAGATTTCCGGGTGGGTGACACCACGATTGTCAAATCTCCTTTCTCGCCCACTCGTGTCAAAGAGTACCGGTCCAGCCACCAGCACCGAGGAGGAGGCTCGTGAACATGTTTTCGCCGTGCGCCAGACGAAACCCATGCTTTACTGGTCGGACACATCGTGCCCCCCGGGTCGGGCTCACCTGTCACCGTCGGCGGGCATCGGCTGGCCGACCAGCCGCAGGTCGCCATCGATGTTCATCCCACCGCCGGCTGGCGTGCACGCCAGCCGGATCGCCGTGGCAACGCGGCCCCTACCCGAAAAAAGTGAGATCCATTACAAAACGCCCGCCAGCGGCCGACCCGCCAGTAGGCACAGATCCACCGATGCTCACTCGCCCTGGCCGACCGAGATGGCTGATTCGGACGCGGACACTGGCAGCCCGCCGGAAACCGCGATCATGCGGCCCGGCGCGGGCAGCCGCTCGGCGATGAGCAACGCGAGGTCGTCGTGCAGGTTCCCCCCGACATGGCCGTGCAGATGAGCCACCAAAGCGTCCAGCACGGTGTCCAGAGTGGCCGCTGCCAGCTCGGAAAAATGATCTTCAAGGCTAAAAAACGTCCGGTTGCTGTCACGAGCCTCGATCAGGCCGTCAGTGAACAACAGCAACCGGTCGCCCAGGCCCCAACTGCTGATGGTTGCCGTGAAGTCCTCCGCGATGCCCAGCGGAGGACTGGGCTCGATGATTGCCAGCGGGCGGGCTGAGTCCCCGGACAGCAGAATCGGCGGCGGATGTCCAGCAGAGATCATTCGCAGCGTACCGTCTGGTTCGATGTCGACAAGCAGAGCTGTGACGAAATCCTCGGCGCCCGCTTCCCGGGAAACCGCTCGGGCGCAGGCAGCGGCAACCCGCTCGATCTCCGGGTAGTGGACGGCGCCCTCACGGAAGGCACCCAGCACAACCGTGGTCAACCGGACCGCGGGCAGACCTTTCCCCTTCACGTCCCCAATGATCATTCGTGTGCCACCGGATACCGTCACAACCTCGTAGAGATCCCCACCAACCAGGGTCTCGGCCGTGGCGGACAAATATCGAGCGGCGAACGCGATCCCGTCCACAGCCGCGGGTACCACTGGCAGGAGCGCACGCTGGGCAACCTCGGCAACGGCACGTGCCCGCCCGAGCTCCCGTTCTCTACGCCGCCGGGTGACCGCGACGTAGATCGCTACAGCGCCCTGGACCGCGACGAGTACACCTGCGGCGACATGCTGCCCGGTATCGAACCACCGATCCCATGCGCCCGACGCCACGGCCGCGGCCACCGCGGCGAACCCAGCGACAACGGTGACCAGCGTCGAACTGGTAGCCGAGGCGAGCAGCGGCACCAGGCCGTAGAAGCCGGTCAGGTCGATCCCGGGGATGACGACATCGGCGGCCACGAGAAGCCCCAGCAGACCCAGCAGGCCTCCATCGGCCGCCACGACCGCACTTCCACATGTCCGCATTGTCCTCATCATGTACACAACCAACGAACGAGGAAACGCTGTTGACCACGATGCGACCACCATTGGAACGCTACGTGTGCCGCGGCCGCAACCGGAACCGGAAGCGGCTGCCGGCCATCATCCACCGGCGGGCGAGGCCGAACGCCACGCCGGTACCGGATGAGTTGTATCGGTACGGCCAAGAAGGCGGCCAGGGGCTGCCTGGGCGTGGCGAGCCGGACAGACGGCTTCCGAAACACGCCCCGGAGAGCCTCCGGCGGCGCGGCCATACCGCAGCGCGCTGCCGGAGGCTTGTGCGCGAAGTGACAGCAGAACGGTCAAAAATCAACTACAAGACATATAAGGCACAACATTAACTAACAGTAGTAGACATGAGCACATCAACTATGCACCATCAGGGGCAATATGGACAACGGACACCCCATTCGGGGCCGATCTCAGGCGGGGACGAAGAAGCTGGCCCCGACCGCTAGACGCCCGCTGACAGGCATCCGCGGCAGGTCGCGCCACCCGGCCCATCGCGGTCGCACCGCTGGAGCCAGGCCGAGGGCGGTCACCACAGCCTGCGGCGCGCCCACACCGGGAAACCGCCCCGCCGGGCCAGCCGCCGGCATCCGGCTGGCGGTAGGTCAACGATGGCGGAAGTTTCAGCTGCGGGTGAAGGCCCTGGCGTCCGAACGGAAGCGATCGAGTTCATCCGCGCTGATGGTCGGTCGCGATGAGCGCGCCGCCGCCAGAAGATCTTCGGTGGTCACCGGCAGGCGCTCACCCTTGTCGACCGCGCGGTGGAACGCGGCCGCCACGGCTCGCTGCACGGTGGATGCAAGATCAGCGGGTGTGAACAGCTCAGTGGCCGCGACAACCGGTTCGACGTCCACCTGCTTGTTGTCGATCCGCTCGAGGAAACGATCGAGTAGAAGACGACGGCCGGGGGCGTCCGGTGGTCCCACCGGAAGGACAAGATCGAAGCGTCCGGGGCGGATGAACGCCGGGTCCAGCGCCGCGATCGAGTTCGTCGCACAGATCAACAGACGCCCTGGGGAACTACGGAACTGTGGGATGGCCTTCAGCAGCTCATTCACCACCGACTGGCTCTCCGGCCCGACGGCTTCCCGGGACTGCGCGATCTCGTCCACCTCATCGATGAACACCACGACTCGTTCGACCTGCATGAGTTCGGTGATGGCCGTACGCAGCTCGGCCGCGAGGTTGCCACCGCTGCCGGCCGCGACCAGCCGGGATGGCAGAAGTTCCACGAACGGCCACTCCAGACGTGCCGCTACCGCCCGCGCGAATGACGTCTTCCCGGTACCCGGTGGTCCGAACAGAAGCATGGTCGTCGGTGTGACCACCCCATACGTCTCCGCCAGCTCGTTCTCCTTGATAGGCAGCAGCAGGCGCTGTTCCACCAGTTGCTTGCCTTCGGCCATGCCGGCCAGACTGTGCCATTCCGCCGCTGTGAGCAGGGTGCCGCCCCAGCGCTCCACGGTCGTGACGTCGACCGGCCGCAGTGGCTCGTACTTCTCATAGAGTGTGAGCCCGGTCTTGACGAAGCCCCGGTTCCGGAAGGCGAGTTCCCCGAACTGCCCCGACGCGAGCAAGGTGGTTATACGGCGATGACCAGCGTGAATCAGCTGGTTCTCCAACGCCTGCAGAAGCGCGGACCCGATACCTCGGTATCGCCACGCAGGCGAGATTGCCAGCGCAAGTACCCGGGCATAGCCTTGTTCGTATTTTCCGACCGCGACGCCGACGAACTGATCGGGTGTGACGGCGACGACAGCGGGAGTGTCCTCGCGCAGCGCGAGAACTGTGTCGGTCAGGTCAAAAGACGGCCCTTCTTCGTCAGATCTGACCTCCTCAAGCAGACGAACCGTAGCGGTGTGATCGGTGGTGTCGTAGGATCGCACATGCCAATTGGTCATGACCGACTCCTTTCACTCGTGTCACTCGTGCGCAAGTACGGGTCAGTTACCTGTCGCGTCGTTTCCACTCGTGTTACCACTCGGGCAGCGGCAAGGAGCCCGCGGCGCAGGCTCGAAAGGAGCAGAATTAACCAGCCGGCGCGGGCTATCCATCCGCGGAGGGGAGCGGTAGATTGCCCGCGCCGGGGTCTCACCCGGGGTTCGCGACCGTTGTCAGCGACCACTCCGGGGAGCTTTTTTCGGCCACGCTGGCCTCAGCCACCGGCCAAAGAAGTCGGGCCCGTTACTCTTTTCACACCGTCGGGGGGCCGGGCCCGCTCAGACCACGGCGGCGGACGCCGCGGGTAACGTCCTGGGCTCCGTACCGCGGCTGCCCTGGCCGGCCCCCCGCATCGGGTGGAGACCCACGCGGTGTTATGCCCCGGCGATTTTCGGCCGGTTTTTCAGTGACCCCGGGGATGCGGCCAAGGTGGCACCAACCGAGAGTCGACCAGTTCGTTGCGGAAACAGTTGTCCCACGTCGGGCATATCGATCGAACATCTGACGGCACCATCGCGTCAGTGCGGTGAGGCCTCGGCGGAACATTCCTCGAGGTGCCCTCCCCTGCCCTCGCGGACGGCCGACAGGCGTTGTCGGCGTCCCACGGAGTCCGATCATCAGACGGCGCCCTCGCGCGGGCGGGGGATCGTATGTTCCCGCTCAAGCGGAGCGGCCGACAGCAGGCTCCGGCCCGCTCGGGCGAGTTCGTCCGGTAGCCCGCTCAGCCCGAGCCTGTGCCCGGCCTCGGTGCGAATGACCATCAGATGGGCCAGCAGTGCTCGAGCTTCGTGAATCTCTCCTTCCGGCGCGCCATCCGCGATCAGCCGTGCGAGGGCAGTCATCACATCGCTTTCCGAGGTCACAGCCTCGGCGTATTCGCGTGCGGCGATCCACAACCGAGCCGCGGCATGCTGCCAGTCCGCCATGGCGCAGGCCATCAACGCGGGCGAGGCGGTCCGCGGCAACGTCTGTGTGATCACTGTGCTACCCGGGGAGCGGGGGCACTGACCAGCTGACGACGCAGTGCCCGTCGCTCATCCTCGTCCAGACCACCCCAGACACCGGCGTCCTGACCTGTGTCGAGCGCCCAGTTCAGACACTCACGGATCACCAGACAGCGGCGGCAGACGGCCTTGGCCTCCTCCAGCTGCCGCTGTGCTGGCCCGGTCGTACCGACCGGGAAGAACAGCTCCGGGTCCTCATCCCGGCAGGCGCTGCGCTGACGCCAGACTTCCAAATCCTCCGCGGTCTGCGGCTCCTGCGGCCGGACATGACGCCACATGTATGCGGTGTTCATGTCCTCAAACTGGCCGCGCAACTCGCCAGCCGCGTCCAATACAAGAACTCTTCTGCTCATCCGACACCGTCCCGTGGTCGCGTCGACATGAAGACTAAATCGAGCAGAAGCGTACGACCGGCCCCAGGGAGTGTCTACTCGCAATGTTTCAGAACCAGGGAACAGGGAATATGCCCCAGGACGGGGCCAAGGACTCATGAATAAAGGCTGAGGTACAACGTCCTGCCACCGACATTCGTCCAAGGCGCCGGGAATCATGCTTTTCAGCGACATCCGGGCGGCAGTTCACAGATCCACACGATCACCGTCCGGATACTCCGCGTGTGCCTGAGTCGCGAGCGCCCGGGGCCCGGCCAGGGTCACATACGGTGCCGACGAATACCGGCCGGGGCGTAATCCGGCGAGAATCAAGACGCCTCGCCGTGGACCGACCAGGAACAACGACTCACCACAGGTGACCTCGGGTCCTTAGACTCCGGAGGGGGGGTTGGCTACGTTCCGACTACATGCCTTGACATGACGGCCAAATGGGAGAAGGTCAGATGCCTCCTCGAAGGGTTACCATCGGTCCGTTGCAGCATGCACGCCAGATCCGCGGCCTGTCTCTGGCGCGGGCAGCGGAAGAGATCCGGAGTCTCGCCGAGGACATCGGTAGACCATGGGATGCGTTGACCGCACAGCGCCTCTCGGAGTACGAGGGTGGCAAACGCCCGAGCTGGGAACACTGTGATCTACTATCCCGCTATTACTGCACCAATGTCGTCGCGCTGGGCTGGGCGTGCGACTATGCCGGACCCGAGACCGGGACCCTGGCACTCATGTCGAATTCAGTTGACGATGGGGAGGCTCGATGGGCAGACGCCGATCTCGACCTTCTATGGAGACCTGACGGGTTGGCCGTCGGGTTCGAGGAGGTGACCGCCAATATGGAACGGCGGAAGTTTCTCAGCGTGTCCGGCGTGGCGCTGACCTCGGTTGCGCATCACTGGCTCATGACCGATTCAGCCGGCCTTGCCGCGGCGCTTGAGGGAAAGCGTGTGAACGACTCGCTCGTCGCGGGCTTCGAGCGGCGGGTCGACACGCTTCGCAAAATGGATGACGTTCTCGGAGGGGATGACATATACGAGCTTTCCATGGCGGAGCTACGGGTAGCCGTCCGCGTCCTGCGGACCGCCTTGTACGGCCACGCCCACGAGGCACGGCTGTACGCTGTCGCGGCTGAGCTGGCCCGCATCGCAGGCTGGGCAGCCTTCGACAGCGGCTACCACGGGGGTGCCCAGCGCCTGTGGATGGTCGCGCTCCGGGCCGCCGGCGAGGCCGGCCAGCCCGCGCTCGGCGCCAACATCCTGCGTTGCATGGCCGAACAGGCGGCCTGGTATGGCGACCCGAATGACGCCGTCACCATGCTCCGCTCAGCGCAGGCCGGAGCCCGCGCGGCAATGACCGCCACCGAGAAGGCGGCAATCTCCGGCGCGCTGGCTCTCGCGTACGGCCGTGCCGGTGAAAGCACCACAGCCGCCCGGACCGCCGAGGACGCGGTTCATCTCATCAGCCAGTCACAACCAGCGGAAGATCCGCCGCACATCTACTGGTGTGTCCCGTCCTGCATTTCGCTTTTCGCCGGTGAGGCGCTGCTCGCCAGCGGTGACGGAGCCGCGGCCATTCCGTATCTGGACAATGCCACGGACGGGTTGGCCGGTGATTTCCCACGCGCCCGGGTGGAAGCCATGACCAGGTTGGGTGTGGCGCACGTCCAGGCCGGCGATGCCGATGCCGCCATTCAGCTCGGGCATCAGGCCGTTGAACAGGCGGCTCTTCTCGATTCCGGAATGGCCGGACGAGACGTCGCGACACTCTGCCGTGAAATCGAACGTACCGGGTGCCCCGGGGCCGCCGATCTCACGGATCATGCCCGCGTCGCGCTGACCGCCGTCGGCGCGGCCTGACGGCACGGCAACGCTCCACCCGGTCTCCACAACGCTGGACCCGCTCCGCGGCTCCAGCACGGGACACCGCACAAGAGGCAGTCGAGGCGGCATCGCCGCACCGACTGCCTCTTGTGTTTTTGTGATTTATGTCCGCTTTGATGCATTCATCAGGCCGTTGATTACGCCAGCCGGGAGTATGACCCTCGCCACATTTCTCCATCTATTCAAGTCCGACTGGAGTCAAATACCCGCAACATCCCGTTCGTCGGCCTCGAGGGTGGCAAAAATATGATCTTCCAGATTGACTCCGTAAAGCATCCAGATAATTACCAAAAGTAACGCCAATTACTTAGCGTTAAATACCTCGAGAACGTCCGACCAATGGCCGCCTATCGTCGACCAGCCGAAGGCAGCGGACGATCGGCGATCAATATGATCGGCCAATATGATCACGATCGCCGCTGATCACCGCCACACCTCTCACCGCACTTGATTTCCCGACCATGCTGTCGCGAAACTGATAGCTGGGTCACGTCCACCGGAACAGTCTCGGCAATCCCCGCGGCGTCACCCAGCAGGGGCTGTCCGGGTATCTGGTACGAACCGGGTATTCAGCCGCCGCCAGGATCGACGGGCGACGGCACCGCGCCAGACCGGTCTCGACCGATGGCATGAGATCCGCGCTGAAGGCTTCGGAGCCGGCCCCGTACGAACCCGCCTGGCAGGATCATGGGATCCATGCGGCCACGGGTCCGGTCCACGACCGCACAGTCGGTCACGGATTGTCTCCACTGGGCGACTCGCCGAGTCGATTGATCAACAAAATGTCAAACCGTCGGTGCGCAAGGGCTGGAAACGCGGCTCGAACATCCGCGACTCTCGCGGTGTCAAAGGTCGCCGCGGGCAGACTCGGAGCATCGCCGCCCTCCGCCAGTACCACGCCCCATGGATCAACAATCACGCTGTTGCCGGCCAGTCGCCGGCCGGCCTGCCAGCCCGCGGCATTGCAGGCGACGAGAAGAACCTGGTTCTCGACAGCGCGGGCACGGGTCAGGATCCGCCAGTGGTCAAGTCGTTCGTGCGGCCAGGCTGACACGACCACGATGATCTCGGCACCCTGATCGACAAGCAACCGGAAAAGCTCCGGAAAACGAAGATCGTAACAGGTGGCTAGCCCGACGGTACCGAAAGGCGTACGGCTGGTGATCACATCCCGCCCCGGCGTGAGCAGTTCCGCCTCCCGCGAGCCATGGCCGAAAAGGTGAACCTTGCGGTAGACCTGGAGAAGATCTCCATCGGGCCCGATGAGCACAGTGGTGTTGTGAAGACGCCCGTTCGGGCTCCGCTCGACCATGCTGCCGGCGACCATGTGCCAGCGGCGTTCCCGGGCCACGCGCCGGAGCGCGGTGAGAACGGGCCCGTCCAGCGGTTCGGCGTCCTGGGCATACCGATCGAACGAGAAATACCCTGTCATCCACAGCTCGGGCAGCACAACCAGGTCCGCGTCGTCGATGCTACGCAGTTGAGCGAGCACTCGCCGCAACCGATCGTGAGCCCCCTCCGAGCTGGGACATTCAAGTTGGACACAGACGACGCGAACTCCGGGTTGTGGCACGCTCCGAGCGTGCCACTCCACTCCCGTTCGCGGGGCTGGGGCACGCGCATCGCCGCATCGCCGCCCATCCATCGCCGCGCGATGCGCGGGTACCCCGGCTGGTCAGTCGGCCCCCAAGGACCATGGTGACGCCACCTCCGCAGCCTTGCGATACGCGCGCCCCAAGCCCAATTCTTGATCCACTCTCCTATTGCCGGGCGCTCTAACCTGCCGGAAATTCGCTTTTTTTGACCGCGTAATGCCTGGTGGATGACGATGGGCATGGCAGTCCACTGACGACAGAGGTCGACGAGCGGTGCGTTGCGGCCTCGCCCGGCGGCTCCTTTGATCGTCCATGGTTTCCTGCCACGAGCACAAAACCATGATCGTGCAGCTGCTGGCTTACCAGTACCCGCTCGAAGGGAAATTCATGAACAACGCGGTCATCGTCGATGTCGTTCGGAGCGCATCCGGACGAGGCAAGCCAGGCGGCGCTCTGTCCGGAGTGCATCCGGTCGAACTGCTCGCGACCGTGCTCCGATCGTTGATCACACGTAACGACCTTGACCCGGGGCGGGTCGACGATGTCATCGGCGGATGCGTCCAGCAGGTCGGCGAGCAGTCCGCGAACATCACCCGGTATGCCCTGCTGTCCGCGGGATTCCCGGAGAGCGTGCCAGCCACGACCGTTGATCGCCAATGCGGATCAAGCCAACAAGCCGCGCACTTCGCCGCGCAGGGCGTGATGGCCGGCGCCTACGACATCGTGATCGCGTGCGGCGTCGAGTCGATGAGCCGCATCCCGATGGGCACGCCGACCATCGGCCAGGACCCACAGGGTCCTGGCGTCCACGCCCGTTATCCCGAAGGCCTGGTCAACCAGGGCGTTTCGGCCGAACTGATTGCCCAGAAATGGAAGTTCGACCGCGAAACCCTCGACGCCTTCGCGGCGGCCTCCCATCAGCGCGCGGCGGCCGCGGCGGCCGCGGGCGCCTTCGACAACGAGATCGTGGCGGTGGCAGCCCCCGCGCCGGACGGAACAACCAGTACACATCTGGTGGACCAGACCATGCGGGCGAGCACAACAGTCGAGGGCCTCGCCGGTCTCAAGCCATCCTTCGGCACCGAGGAAATGCGGGCGCGGTTCCCCGACGTCGACTGGAAGATCACCCCTGGAAACTCCTCACCGCTGACGGACGCGGCATCCGCCGCACTGATCATGAGTGAACAGGCTGCCAGCAAGCTCAACCTGCGCCCCCGCGCCCGCTTCCACGCGTTCTCGGTGGTCGGCGACGACCCGTTGCTCATGCTTACCGGTCCCATCCCAGCAACTCAGCAGGTTCTCGCGCGAGCCGGCCTGACCATCGGCGATATCGACGCCTACGAGGTCAACGAGGCCTTTGCCCCCGTGCCACTGGCCTGGGCACACGAACTTGCCGCCGACCCGGCAAAACTCAACCCCCGCGGCGGAGCGATCGCCCTTGGGCACGCGCTCGGCGCCTCCGGCACCCGGCTGCTGGGGACGCTGGTCAACTACCTGGAGGCGAACGGCGGCAGGTATGGCCTACAGACCATGTGCGAAGGCGGCGGCATGGCCAACGCAACCATCATCGAACGTCTTTAGAGCGCCCGGCAGTAGGGGCGCGCCATCCTGCCGGCGGGCAATGCCGTCTGGCTGCCGGCTCCGCCGTGAAGCCGGCAGCCTGTGCCCCGATCCAGCCGTGACAGCGGTATGACCGGAAACAGCATGATCAAAAATGTCAACAAAACAAGAGAGGTGTCGGACAGGTGAATATCGCAGGTGGCGTCGCCCTGATCACAGGAGGAGCCTCCGGCCTCGGGCTCGCGACAGCCCGTCGTCTCGTAAACGCCGGTGCCAGTGTCGTGCTGCTGGATCTGCCCACATCAGGCGGCGAGCAGGTCGCCGCCGACCTTGGCAAGGCCACCTTCGCGCCCGCTGACGTCACCGACTCCGAACAGGTCAACGCCGCGCTCGATATCGCTACCGGCCTGGGCGAGCTGCGTGTCGTGGTCAACTGCGCCGGGATCGCGCCGCCGGCCCGGATTCTCGGTAAAGGCGGCGTGATGCCGCTGGAGGCGTTCACCCGGATAGTCACGGTCAACCTGATCGGAACCTTCAACGTGATCAGGCTTGCCGCCGAACGCATGGTTCACAACGAGCCCACCGCCGGCGAACGCGGGGTGGTCGTGTGCACCGCGTCGGTCGCCGCGTTCGAAGGCCAGATCGGGCAGGTCGCATACGCCGCGTCCAAGGGCGGTATCGCCAGCATGACTCTGCCGCTCGCCCGCGACCTCGCGGACAAGCAGATCAGGGTGGTTACCATCGCGCCGGGCCTGTTCAAGACCCCGCTGCTCGCCAGCCTTCCGGCGGAGGCACAGGCTTCGCTCGGCCGCCAGGTGCCGCACCCCAACCGCCTCGGCGATCCTGACGAATATGGCGCGCTGGTCGAGCACATCACCGCCAATCAGATGCTCAACGGTGAGGTCATTCGACTCGACGGCGCCATCCGAATGGCCCCCCGCTGACCATGTGATCGATGGGTGAGATCCGCTCCACGACGAGGGTGGCCGCACCTCCCCTGCTTACAAGGAGATGTCGGTTACCACGGCCGTATACAGGGAGAAACCCGGCGCTGGGCTGGGCAGCTCCGTACGCGGTCGGGATGGTCCCGCGTGCCAGCAACCGTAGGTACGCGGGACCATCCGCAAGAGTGAACACCGGCATGGCACAGACACCGGTGTCCGCGAACATCACGGAAGCTTCCTCCATGCCGGTCACGGACTCCGCCGTACCGATTACAGACCGAGATCCCGGCCAATGATCTCTTTCATGATTTCATTGGTCCCACCGTAAATCATCTGGACACGAGAATCGACGAAGGCCCTGCCAACCGGATATTCACGCATATAGCCATACCCTCCGTACAGCTGCAGGCAGCGGTCGGACACCCGACACTGAAGCTCAGTGACCCAGTACTTGGCCTTGGCCGCGCGCACGGCGCTGAGTTCGCCACGCAGATGCTCAACCAGACAATCGAGGATGAACGTACGGGCGATATCGATCTCGGTCGCCAGTTCCGCCAGAACGAACCTGCTGTGTTGGAATGATCCGATCGGCTGGCCAAAGGCGGTGCGCTCCTTCGCGTACGCCAGAGTCTGCGTGAGCAGGCCCTCAATCATGCCGAGGCCGGCGATCGCTATGGACAGCCGCTCCTGTGGCAGGTTGCGGACCAACGCGTAAAATCCGCTGTTCTCCTCGCCGAGAAGGTTGGCAACCGGCACCCGGACGTCGGTAAAGGACAGCTCGCTGGTGTCCTGCGCATGCAGCCCGATCTTCTCCAGATTGCGGCCCCGTTCGAAACCCGGCATCCCACGCTCGAGAACGAGCAGGGACAGCCCGCGGTGTGGGTCGTCCGCGGTGCGCACCGCGGTGATCACAAGGTCGGCATGCTGCCCGGAGGAGATAAAGGTTTTTGCGCCGTTGACGACGTAGACATCCTCGTGACGGACCGCGCGGGTCCGGATAGCGGCCAGATCACTGCCTGTACCTGGTTCGGTCATGGCCACCGCGAGAACGGTCTCACCCGAGACCGTACCGGCAAGCCAACGCGCCTTCTGCTCATCGGTGGCGAGGCCGAGCAGATAGGGCAGGACAATGTCATTCTGCAACGTCAGGCTAAGACCCGCCGACGTGGCCAGCGCGCGACCGAACTCTTCCCCGACGATCGCGTTGAACCGGAAGTCCTCGATGCCGGGCCCGCCGTACTTGTCATCGACACCGAATCCGAGCAGGCCCCACGCACCAGCGTCGGTGAACAACGCACGATCAACGATACCTGCCCGCTCCCACGCATCATAGTTCGGCAGCACACACTGCGCGACAAAGTTCCGCACCAGCTCGCGGAAGAGTGCATGCTCGCTGTCATACACGCGTGCCGACAGTGACGACGGCGGCTGGTCCACATTCACCATCGAGCGCTACCTCCCCAGCCCAGTCCGCACATCAATGATCTCGACGCAGAACAGCCCAACGCCTTCTTCGGCCCGCCGAGGCGATTCACCGAACGCATACGCCCTGGAACGACCCTAACAGGCAACATATATCAATTAGTTTACTACATGATCGACCTAGGGCAGCAGCTTACGCAGCAGTTCGATGGAAGCGACCCGCTCCGCATGGGTGGCGGCCAACGGGGTCACATTCAGTGACGTCACCCCGGCCGCGACCAGCGAATCCAACCGATCCCGCAGGTACCCCTCAGCACCGATGAGGGATATGGCCCGCAGAAGTTCCGCCGGGACCACAGCCGCGGCTTCCTTCTTTCTGCCGTCGAGGTAGAGATCCTGGATCAGCGCGGCCTCGCGCTCGTAACCATAGCGGCAGGCAAGATCATTGTAGAAGTTCCTGCCTCGAGCACCCATGCCCCCGATATAGAGGGCAAGCGTCGGACGATAAAGATCAATAAGATGATCGACGTCATCACCGATCGCCATCGGCGCGGCGACCACAATATCAAGGTTGCCAAGAGCGGGGTCCCGCCTGGATCGGCCATCCGCCAGGGAGGCCCCCCAGACATCCGCCGCCTTCTCCGGATGGAAGAAGATCGGCTCCCATCCCTCGGCAATCTCCGCGGCCAACGCGACGTTCTTCGGCCCAAGCGCCGCGAGAATGATCGGGATCCGGTCACGCACCGGCTTGTTTATTATTTTCAACGGCTTCCCGAGGCCGGTTCCCTGGTCGGCGGGCAACGGAATCTGATAGTAGCGGCCGCTATGCACCACCCGTTCACGGCGCCACACCTGTCGGCAGATCTCCACGACCTCCCGGGTGCGGCCGAGCGGCGCGTCGTAACGGACGCCGTGAAAACCCTCGATGACCTGTGGACCGGACGCGCCGATCCCGAGCGTGAAACGACCGTCGGACACGTAGTCAAGGCCGGCTGCCGTCATCGCCGTCAACGAGGGAGTACGACTGTAGACAGGCAGGATACCTGACGCGATCTCGACGCGATCGGTGCGCGCCGCGATGAAGCCCAACTGGCTCACCGCGTCAAAGGAGTACGCCTCCGCCACAAAGACGATGTCCACTCCGGCGGCCTCGAAATCACGCAGGCCGGCAACTGTCTCCCTGAAGTCGCCGCTGTAGTCCAACGGCATACCGATCCGCACTGAGGCCTCCTCGTCGACGCCGTTCCAACCGATGGCCAGAAAAGTAGGCGGCCATAGTTCTCCGCACACACTCAAAGGCCCCGGAGGTCACTTGATCCTGGATCAAAACGTCCAAGCACCGCGTGACCCGACCGATAGTCGGGACCTGATCGTTGTACGCCAACCGATGGTCGCGGCGCAACACAACCGCAATAAGAGCGCCCGGCAATAGGGGCGTGGATCAAGGAGTGGGGCTGGGGTGCGTGCATCGCAAGGCGGCGGAGGGAGTCACCCTGGTGCTGGGTGGCGACCGACGACAACGCAGCGAGGTGCGTGCCCCAGCCCCGCGACGCCGCGTCCCCTATTGCCGGTCGCTCTAAGCAGCTTCCGCGGCAGGCGGTCCCTATGCCACCGCCGCCGGAGCAGCGGAGCCCGACGGGCCGCGCTCCCGGTCCGGTGACCAGCTGTCAGGTGGCCGCCGGACCGAACATTGCGGTCAGTCGCTGGCCGAGCCGATACCGAAATAGCTGGCATTGATCAGACCGGGATCCGCCGCAAGGGCGGCGGCGGTACCGGTGAACACGATTCGGCCCCGGTCGAGGATGTAGGCCCGGTCCGCGGCGGCGAGGGCGAGCGACACATGCTGCTCTATCAGCAGAATGCCGGTGCCGCGTTCGTCGGCTAGGCGCCGCAGGACCGCAAGCAGACTCGACGCGAGATCGGGCGCAAGGCCGGAGGAGAACTCGTCGACGATCAGCAGCTTCGGCTGCCGTGCCACAGCGCTGGCCAGCGCGACCTGCTGCCGCTCGCCCCCGGAGAGCTCGCCGCCGGTCCGGTCGAGCAGCGGGCGCAGCGCCGGGAAACTCGCCAACGTCCGCTCGATCTGGTCACCGGGCCGTCGACCGACCGCGAGGCGCAGGATCTGGCGGACCGTCAGCCCCCGGAGAGGCGTCCCGCCCTGAGGGGCCACCGCCAGTCCACGGCGGGCAAGCCCGGCCGGGTTCGGGCGGCGGGCCGGGTGACCGAGGACGCTCACCCGGCCGTCAAACGGCGTGAGCTGCCCGGAAACCGAACGGATGAGCGTTGTCTTGCCGGCGCCGTTCGGCCCGAGCAACGCGACGATCTCACCGGCGTGGACGTCGAGTGTGACCTCGTGCATCACGGGCAGGCGGTCATACCCACTCGTAACCCCTTCAAGGGCAAGCACCTTGTGCTTGGACGGCTGCGTGGGCACGCGAACGGCCGTTGCCGGTGAGCCGCCGAGATACACCTCGCGCACCTCGGGGCGGTCCCGGACCGTGGCCGGTGGGCCATACGCCACGACCCGTCCCGCTCCCAGCACCACAACGTCGTCGCATGCCTCGAAAACCAGCTTGATGTCATGATCAACAAGAAGAATTGCGTAGCCACGCTCAGCCAGGCGGCGCAACCGAGTCGTGAGCGTGGCGCGCGCCGCCGAATCCAGGCCCGCCGCCGGCTCGTCCACGAGCAGCACCTGACCGCCCGCTGCCAGCGCGCGGCCGAGCCCGACAGCGAGCCGCTCGTCGTGCGACAGCGTCGCGGGGAGCTGGTCAGCGAGCATGCCAAGCCCCAGCGCCACGGCCGGCTCAGGCCCGGCTACCGCGAGATTCTCGGCAACGGACAGGTCCTCGAACAGTTCCAGGGACTGGAAGGTACGCGTGAGGCCATGCCGGAACCGCTCATGCGGCGGCATCGAGTTCAGCACCGTCCCGTCCAGCACGATCTGGCCGGCGCTGGCGGGAGTGAATCCGGTGACCGCGTCTATCAACGTGGTCTTGCCGGCTCCGTTCGGCCCGATCAGCCCGGTGACCTTCCCCGCGGACAGGGTGAACGACACATCATGGACGATTTCGACCTTGCCGTAGCTGACGCACAGCCCACTGACGCTCAGGCGAACCGGGTCCCCGGTCATGCGCGTGCCTCGGCGGGTATCCGCAGGCGCACCGCAGGCTGGCGCGGATCGTACGCGAGCCCCTCGGGACGCAGCACGACGAGCACCATCAGGGCTACACCGCACAGCAGCGACTGGTACCTCGCGAGGTCAATAAGACGATCAAGAAGAGTGAACACCACGCCGCCCGGGGCCAACAGGCCGCCCAGCACCGCGCCGCGCACACTCATCACGCCACCGACCGAAGCGATCGCCAAAAAGAACAACGAGGCGAACACCCCGAACGAGTCGAACGAGAGCCGCCCCTGGCCGTAACCGATCAGGCAACCACCGAAGCCGGCGATCCCGGCGGAAATGGCGGAGGCGAGCAGCTTCGTCCGGGCGGCGTCCACACCGACGGCGGACGCCGCCCGTTCATTTGAGCGGACGGCGAGCATCCGCAGCCCTGAGGTGGACGCACGCAGCCGAGCCACCCCGAAGGCGCATAGCACGAATACCGCAAGGGTGAGCAGGCCGTA
The DNA here is from genome assembly GCF_917627335.1 of Protofrankia sp. CiT1. NCBI lineage: Bacteria > Bacillati > Actinomycetota > Actinomycetes > Frankiales > Frankiaceae > Protofrankia > Protofrankia sp. CiT1. The sequence goes on from NZ_CAKJTP010000013.1 coordinate 38,323, forward strand.
CTGCACCCGTGGGTATCCGGCCCCGGCAACACCGAGATCAATACCGAAAACCTTCGGGGCCGGGACAGCCGATCCGGCAAGACCACCCGTGATCAACGGATTGGCGAAGACCATTTCCTGAAAGGCCACGCCCGCGGTGAGTGTCACCACCGCGAGGTCCACGCCGCGGATCCGTCGGGACAAGACCCCGAGCAGCAGGCCCGCGACGGTCGCCGCCCCGGTGGCAAGCAGCGGGGCGAGCGGAAACGGCACGCCGAGGCCGCCCTGCAGCCTCGCCAGCAGGAAACCGGCCACACCTGCCAGCGACATCTGCGCGAGCGAGAGCTGTCCGGCGAACCCGGTCAGCACCACGAAGGACAGGCACACGACCGCGCCCGCGAGACTGCGTTCCAGACCCAGCCGGTAGGAGCCGGTGAGCAGTACCAACGCGAGCACCCCGGCCGGCACGACCACATAAAGATCACGTAGTGGACGTCCCGCCGGCTCGGCCCGGGGCAGTCTCGCCGCCGCCGGTGCCATGATCTGGTCCCGGCCCGGTATCAACTGGCCGCGGGTGAGCGCGATGGCGATGAGAAAAAGCAGCGGGAACAACGACCGGAGCCCAGGTTGATCAAGCCACGAAACGGCATGCTGAAGGGGAAGAAGAACCGACTGGACCATCCCGAGCAACAGCGCGCCGACGATGGTGGCGCCGAACGACGACAAGCCGCCGAGCAATGCGGCGGCCAGCGCGGGTACGATGAACAATGTGTACGTGGACGGGCTCAGGACACTGATCGGCGCCACCAGTATTCCCGCGAGCGCGCCGAGGACGGATGCCGCCACCCAGCTGGTCGCCGCGACGACTTCAGGCCGGTAGCCGAACTGAGCCGTGGCCTCGTCGGACTCGGCCACCGCCCGGGTGGCGAGCCCCAGCAACGTCCATCGGGATACCGCCCACATCACTATGCCGACCGTGGCCACCAGCGCGGCAAGCAACGGGCGGTCAACAGGCACGTTTTCCCCGAACAAGGAGAAAGAGGTCCGTGGCAGGACGGAGTCGATGAACCTGTTGTCCGAGCCGAACTGCAGTACCGCCAGCGCCTGCAGGGCGATCATAAGGCCGACCGAGGCAACCAGCGTCAGCACGGGCGGCGCGTGCCGTAGCGGCCGAAATATGAGAAAATAGACAACGAGTCCGCCCAGGGCAGCCATGGCGAGCGACACTGTCAATGCCAGCGCGAAAGAGGGGCTATCAGTGAGATGAACACGGGGAGGAAGGCCCACGACGGGGAGGACGAGGTCTCCGACGTCTCTGAGCTCGGCATACTGATAGGTGACATACATCGCGAACGCGGCGTGCGCGACATTGACCACACCTGAAGCGCGGTGTATCAACACCAGTCCGAGACCAAGTGCCGCGTAGACCGCACCGGCACCCAGGCCCAGGACCAGTGCCGCGACATACGTGGGCACAGGGCTCTCCAATCCAGCATGGCGGTCTGTTGTGGGCCAGAGCAGTGTAACTTCTGTGAATATGACGCTGTCCCGTCGTGCTGTCGTAGCCGCGGTCACGGCTGCCGTGGTCCTGTCCGTCGTCCTTGCTGGGTGTACGAGCCGGCGCGGCGGAGGCCCCGCCGGTCCTGGCCGGACCAACGGTGGGTCCGCGAGCCAGTTGAGTGGACCGCCGGTCAAGTTGGGCTTCGTCTCGATGGAGAACACCCCGCTCGGGTCGTTTCCCGAAACCCGAATCGCCGCCCAGGGGGCCGTCGCGTACGCCAACGAGGCTCTCGGCGGAGTTCACGGCCATCCTGTTGAGCTCGTCCCCTGTGTGACGAACGGCTCTCCCGAGTCGTCCCAGGACTGCGCCAACCGCCTCGTCGCTGAGAAACCCGTCGCCGTGGTCGGCGGCGTGGACCTCGGCACCGAAGCTGCCATGGGTCTCTACGAACGCGCCGGGATTCCCTATATCAGCGGCTCACCCCAGCTGAGCGGGGAGCTGAGTTCCCGCACCTCGTTCTCATTGACCGGTGGCACACTCACCGACCTGCTCGGTATCACCGAGTACCTGACGGCCACCAAACATCTGAAAAAGGTCCACGCGCTGTACGCGGACCTGCCCGGACTACTCACCGCCGCGATTCAGGGATCCGAAAAAATCCTCCGCGCCAGGGGCGTGTCGGATATCCAGCTGGTGCGGGAGAAGGTTGATACGGCTGATTTCGCACCAGCCGTCAGCCAAGCCGTGTCCGGCGATCCGGACGCAATCGTCGTCGTTTTCCCGGCCCAGTCCTGCGCACGAATAGCCCAGGTCGCGGGAACGCTCCAGATCAAGACGCCAATGTACTTCGTGGGCTCCTGCGCCTCCCCCGCCGTGCCGCGGGCCGCCGGGCCAAGCGCCGGCAACCTCTACTTCGCCTCGGCTTATCTGCCGTTCGGCACCACCGGCGGCGACCAGGACGCCGAGGCATTCCGAGCACGGCTTCCCGAGGCCCAGCGATCGCCGTTGTCGCAGGCGTCCTTCGCGACCGTCCTGGTTGTCCGATCACTGCTCGCCGAGATGGCACAGACGACTTCCACCGACCTGACAGCCGCCTTCAGGGCGACACGGGACCATCCGAACGTCATGGCGCACCCGTTCACCTGCGACGGAACAGCGATAAACCTCTTCCCGGCGGTCTGCAACACAGCGATACGCATCCTGCGGTGGTCCGGCAACGGCTTCGCGGACGTCAGCGACACCTGGGTGGATGGACGTGAGCTCATGAAACTCATCACCTGACCGCCGATCAACCATTACACCGGCCCGGCGAACGCGGATGTCGGCGCCAGGCCGGCCAGCCATCAACCAAGATCAATGAGTGGTGGCGCCGGGCCAGCGGAGCCGGGCCAGCAGACCCGCGCCGGGGGCGACGAGCACGGACAGGACGAAGATCCCCGCCGCTGTGAGCACGATCGCGCCTCCCGCGGCGACGCTCCACTGCTGACTGACCGCGAGCCCGATCACGCCGCTGGCGACCCCGATGGCGATGGCGACGGCGGTCATCGCCCCGACTCCGCCGCACCACAGCCGGGCGGTGGCAGCCGGGGCCACGATCAGCGCGACCGACAGGATTGTTCCCACGGCCGGTACCGACGTGACGATCGTCATCTCAATCAGCAGCAGGAAGACGAGATCCAGCCGGCCGGCTGGATAACCGACCGCCACCATGGCGTCGCGATCGAAGGCGCCAAAAACTATCTCCTTGCCCAACAGCGCAAGGACCACGACGACGACGACGGCGGTGACGGCCGTGGTGACCAAAGCATCCGGCTGCACGGTGAGAATGGAGCCGACGAGATAGGCGGTGAGATCCCTGGTGAATCCCGCCTGCGCGGACAGCAGCAGTACCCCGAGGGCGAAGCCACCGGAAAGCACGACGCCGGTCGCGCTCACATTGTCAGCGCGCGTCGACAATACGGCGACGGCAAGGACGACGAGGACCCCGAACAGCGCCGAACCGAGGTAGAGGTTCACGCCCGCGATCGCCGCGAGCACCACGCCCGGGAAGGTGGCGTGCGTCATCGCCATCGTGAAAAAACTCAGCCGGCGCAGCACCACGTGTACGCCGATGACGCCGCACAACGCGCCGACGAGCACGGCTTCGATCAGCGCACGGCGGGTGTAGGAGTCCGCCAACAGCTCAGAAAAAATCATCACATGCCCGTCCCCGCCGTCAGACCGGTTGGCGTGCGGGGACCATCCGGCCACTCGCCCGACGCCTGCGCATCCACCAACCGCCCCCGGGCCCGGCGTCCCCGAGTCCAGCGCCCTCGCGCGAACCGGCTGAGTGGGCCGGCCCCGAGCGCGAACAGGTAGCACATGACAAGGGCGAGCACGACGGTCGCGCCCGAAGCCAGCCGTACCCCACGATTGATCGAGGCCTCGTAGCTCGCGGCAAGCCCCAACCAGCCACCGGACATACCGACCGTGATCGCTATTCCGGACACAACCACCAACCGGTCGGACAGCAGCCGGGCCGTCGCCGCCGGAACGACGAGAAGGGCAATAACGAGAATCGTCCCGACAGCCTTGACAGCCGCGACGACAACGATGGCGATGACAAGGTTGAGGATGAGGTCCAGCAGACCGACGCGGTAGCCCATCGCCCGCGCCGCAAGCGGGTCAAACGCCCGCAGGAGCAGCTCCTTACGCAGCGCCAGGAGCACCACGGACACTCCCACGGCCACGACCGCCGTCTGCGTGAGCTGCGTGGAGTCGACAGTGAGGACACGGCCGAACAAAAAAGCCGTCAGGTCAGCGGTGTACGAACGCCGACGCGAGACGAACACGACCCCCAACGCGAAGAACGACGTCAGCAGGATGGCGAGCGCGGCATCCTGGTTCACGTGCCGGTTGGCCGCCAGCACGGTGAACAGCACCGCGGACAACAGCGCAAAGGCGAGGGCCCCTGGCACGATACCTGACTCTCCTGACAGCAGGTATCCGATAACCACTCCAGGGAAAACGGTGTGCGTGAGCGCGTCGGCCAGGAAAGCCAACCGTCGCAATACCACGAAAACACCGACAACACCGGCCATAGCTCCGAGAAGCAGTACCTCGATCAGCGCCCGCTGCATGAACGGGAGCGCGAACGGTTCGACGAGCAGCCGGTTCACCATCACTAGCATCCCGTCACAGCCGCCTCATGCGTGGGCGACGATGACACTGTCGCCAGCCAACGCAAGAGCGGCTCCACCGTAGGCGGCACGAAGCCTGTCCGGGGTCAGCGTGGCCGAAATCGGGCCGAACCCGAACTGGTGCCGGTTGAGCAGACAGACGTCGTCACAGGCAAGATGCGCCAGTGACAGATCATGGGTGCTGACGACAACCGTGGCACCGGCCTCTCGCAGTTCGCCGAGCGCGCGCAACAACGCTTCCTGCGAGACTGTGTCCACGCCGTTGAACGGCTCGTCCAGCAGCAGCAGTGTGGGCTGCTGAGCTATCGCCCGCGCAAGCAGGACACGCTGGCGCTGCCCGCCCGACAACGTGCCGAACCGGTCAGCGCCCCGGTGCGCGAGCCCTACCGCTGTCAGGGCCTGCGTGGCGATCTGCCGGTCGGCCCGGCCAGGCCTGCGCACCCATCCGATCGTGCGATACCGGCCCATCAGCACGACCTGATTGACCGAGACCGGGAACTCGGGATCGAGCGCGTCCGCCTGCGGGACGTAGGCAACGTCGCGACGGGCGCCGGCCGGCGTCCGGCCGAGCACCTGAATTGACCCGTCGACGACCGGGACAAGCCCGAGCACCGCCTTGATCAGAGTTGATTTGCCGCCGCCGTTCGGCCCTATGAGCGCAACTGTGCGCCCCGCCCGCACCACCCCGTCCACATTCTCGACAGCCAGTACCCGGCCGTAAGCGATGCTGGCCCGATCGAAAACCACCGCGGCCGGACGGTCGCCGTCGGCCTGCGCGCCTCTCCCGGCGGCACCGAGCTCCACCTGTGCCCTCACCTCAACGCCCCGACGATCGTTCTGGTGTTGTGCTCTTCCATCCGCAGATAGGTCTCGCCGTCCGACCCCGGTGGGCCGAGCGTGTCACCGTACAGAGCATCCTCGCCCGCCACCACCTTGACGCCAGCCTCCCGACCGATTGTCTGGGCTGTGTTCGGCGGTAGCGACGACTCGGAGAAGATCGCCTTCACGCCGGTCTTCCTGATCTCACCGACAAGATCGTCAATATCACGGCCGGACAGCTCCGCGGACGTGTCGAAGCTCGGGATGATCGACCCGACAAAGGCCAGCTGGTACCGGTCAACGTAGTAGCCGAACGCATCGTGGTTGGTCACGAGCTTACGATCGGCCGGGGGCAGGGAGTTGATCTGCTGCATGATATCCGCGTCAAGGGCGTCGAGCTTGCCAGCGTAGGCGGCGACATTGGCCTGGTAGGCCGCGGCACCGGCAGGGTCCTTGGCCGCGAGCGCCTTCTCGATACCGGCCACCATGATCTTGACGTTCAGTGGGTTGTGCCAGATGTGGGGGTCCCCTTCTTTCTCCTCATCACCGTTGCCCGGCCGGATCTTCACCCCCTGGCTGGTGTCAACCCGATCGCCCCTGAAGCCCGCGGACGAGATCACACCGTCGAGCCACTTCTCCAGGCCGACGCCGTTGGCTACCAGGACGTCGGCCTCGCCGATCGCCTTCACGTCCGCGGGCGAGGGCTCGTAGTCGTGCGGGTCGACGTTGGGCCTGAGGATCTGGGTCACCCGCACCCGGTCACCGCCGACGACCCGGGCGAAGTCCGCGACCTGGGTGGTGGTCGCCACCACCTTGAGCTTTCCGGACACCGTGGCGGCTTCGGAGCTGGCATCCCCACCGCCAGTAGCACAACCAGCAAACAACATGGCAACGGCGGTGAGGCCGACACCTCCGGCCGTACGACGGACCCAGGTCATACGCAAAGGGAACTCCAGCATGAAGGCGATGATTGCCTTGATGAAAACGGTTCCCGGTTCGGATGTCAAATTATGATGTGCCCGCTCTCGGGCGCGGCGGTCAGGGCGTGTCCGCCTCGCCGCTGTCCACCGCACTGGGCCGATCCGTGGCGGACCCCGTCGCACGATCAGACCGATCATGATCGTCAATGAGGCCGCTGAACGCGGCAAGCCCGCCGAAGGCCTTCGTCAGCTCACTCGGAATGATCCAAATCTTGTTCGCGTCGCCTTCCGCGAGGCGCGGCAGAGTCTGCAGGTACTGGTAGGCGAGAAGCTTGCGGTCCGGGTTGCCGTCGTGGATCGCCTGGAACACCGTGGTGATGGCCTGGGCCTCGCCCTGCGCCGCGAGGATCTTCGCTTCCCTCTCACCCTGAGCCCGCAGGATCGCGGCCTGTTTCGCGCCCTCAGCGCGCAGGATCTCGCTCTGCTTGACGCCCTCGGCAGACAGGATCGCGGCCCGGCGGTCCCGCTCGGCGCGCATCTGTTTTTCCATCGAGTCCTGGATTGACGGTGGTGGCTCAATCGCCTTGATCTCCACCCGGTTCACCCGGATACCCCACTTACCGGTTGCCTCGTCAAGGACACCGCGCAACCGGGTGTTGATTTCATCGCGGGAGGTCAGGGTCTGCTCCAGGTTCAAACTACCGATTACGTTGCGCAACGTGGTGACCGTGAGCTGCTCGATCGCGCGAATCACATCGGCAATCTCATAGATGGACGCCCGCGGGTCGGTGACCTGAAAGTAGATGACCGTATCGATACTGACGACAAGATTATCCTCAGTGATCACCGGTTGCGGCGGAAACGTCACCACCTGTTCACGCAGGTCGACGCGCTCCCTGATCCGGTCCACCACGGGGATGACGATGGCCAGACCCGGGCCCAGCGTCCGGTGGTAGCGACCGAGACGCTCGACCACGACCGCACGGGCCTGCGCTACCACCCGCACGGATCTGGCAAGGAACACCAGCAGCACCAGTACGACGACGGCAGCAGCGATCAGCCCGGCCATCAGGACCACCCCGTTGCCACGCGTAAGCCCCGCAGCGGCATCGTCATCACGTCAGCGCCTCCGGTCTTCCTACGTCCACAGCTCGGCGGGATGGACGATGGCCGTCGCGCCGTCAATACGCAACACCCGGACAATGCTTCCCGGTTGGAGCGCATGGCCCGCGACCGGCATGCGCGCCGACCACACCTCACCGCCGATCTTGACCCGACCACCGTTGCCGTCGACGGGCTCCAGCACGATCCCGGTTTTTCCGATCAACGCATCCACACCCATCGCGACCCCCGGCGGCTGGTTCAGATGGCGCCTGGCAACCGGCCGCAGCCCGAACAGAAGCGCGACAGAAGCGGCCGCGAACGCCGCGAGTTGCGCGACGGAACCGCCACCGACACCCGCCACGACAGCGGCGACGAGGGCCGCGATCGCGGTCATTCCGAGGATCAGAGCGAGTGTCAGCAGCTCACCGGCCCCGAGAACCCCGGCGATCATCAACCACCAGAGCCACGCTGACATACTGTCATCGTAGGCATCGTGCGACCTGTTGTGAACGACTTGCTGTGGACGTGGAACCCGGGGTTAAGAGCGACCGGCAATAGGGGTGTGGATCAAGGAGCGGGGCTGGGGTGCGTAGATCGCGAGGCGGCGGAGGGAGTCACCCTGGTGTTGGGTGGCGACCGACGACAACGCGGTGAGGTGCGTGCCCCAGCCCCGCGACGCCGCGTCCCCTATTGCCGGTCGCTCTAAGCCGATATCAGGATGCGGCGACCAAACGACGTACAAGATCTGTATCGGCGGACCGGCGCAGAAGATACTCACGGACCTCTCCGGCCGCCGCGTGCACGACCCGCCCGGTGATGTCGCCGGCCTCGGGCGAGGCGAGCATCGTCACCACCCGGGACACGTGCTCAGGGGCGAGATCGAGCCCAGCCGAAAGACCGGCGTCGAGCGCTCCCGCCGACATCCGGGTACGGGCGCCCGGCGAGATCGCGTTGACCGTGATGCCGTACCGGGCACCCTCCTTCGCCGTCGCCATGGTCAGCCCCCAGATCGCCGCCTTGGCCGAGGAATAGGCGACCGTGTCGGACATCCGCATGTCCAGCGCGGCCTCGGAAATCGTGTTGATGATCCGGCCGAAGCCCTGGGCGCGCATGTGCCCGAACGCGGCTCTCGTCGTGCCGACGCTGCCTCTGACATGAACGGCGAACACCCGATCGAGGGCCTCCTCGGTCAGCGCCTCGACCCCCGAAGTGTCAACGATCCCGGCGTTGTTCACCAGGATGTCGATCCGCCCGAACACGTCTCGTGCCCGCTCCACCGCGACCGCGGCGCCAGCAAAGGTCGATATGTCGGACATATCCGCCAAAGCACGGCCGCCAGCGGCTGTGATCTCGGCAACCAGGCTGCTGGCAACCGGATCACCGCTGGTCAGACCATCGAGGCTCGCCCCGACGTCGTTGACGACCACCGCGGCGCCGGCAGCGGCCAGCAACCGCGCGTGCGCCGCACCCAGCCCTCGTCCCGCTCCGGTGATCAGAGCGACCCGTCCTGTCAACATGTTCTCATCGTCTCGACCTCGTGTGTGCCGCGCCTGGGCGCGAAGCCCTTTGATCCGGCCGGGCCACCGTTCGCGGCCCGGCCGGTGGTGCATCAGGATGGGTTGAACACGTTGATCGACTGCCCGTCGAACAGCGGGACGCGCCTGCCATCCCTGAGTTCCGAGAACCGCACATCGGTCGTGAAGATCCTGTTGTCCGGGGAGATGACCTGAACCGGCTTGGCGAAGTTCACCTTCGGTAGTGGTGAGTAGTCAATATCACCGGCGGTGTTGAGTGCCTGGGCCAGGCTCTCGCCATCAACCGTTGTGATCTTGGCTGCCAGCTCGGCTACCAGGTGGGTCGTCCCCCACATGATCAGGCCCTCGTCAGTCAGCTCGTTCGCGGACGTGCCATTGGCGACGGCCTCGTCGTGGAACTTCTTCACCGCGGGCACGTTGGTATCGGTCACCGCGGGGTTCTGAGCAACGAGGACCACACCGGTGGCGGCCGCGCCCAACCGATCGATCCCCTTCTGACTGACCTGGCTCGAGCCGTAGGCCACGGTCTCGTTGTTGCCGGACTGGCGCAGTGTCTGGGTCAGTCGCTCGAAGCCTGCGCCGCCGAGCACGACATCGACGCAGTCAGTGCCGCTGAGGTTGGCCGCGTAGGTCGTGTAGTCAGTGGCGGTCGGTGGTATGAAGACGTTCCTGGGAGGCGGCAGGTTGTACGGCTTGAGGCCCAGACCAATCAGCGAGGCGGAGTTACGGCCGGCCGCGAGGTCGACGATGGCCGCCGCGGGGGTCTTCTTGCCGAGCTTGCCGCAGGCGGTTCCACCGCCCGCGACCTCGATGACGCCAGAGATGAACGGGTACGAGTACGGGCTCTTCAGCTCGCTGGCGCTGTTCGGGATCTGACCGACCACGGGGATCTTCCCCTTCTCCAGGATCGGCATGTACCGGTCACCGTTCGCGGAAGTTCCGGTGACGAACAGGTACTTGCCGGCGACCGCCTGGTTCGCGCAGTCAGCGGCCTTGTTCGGGTCAAACTGATCGTCACAAACGGTAACCTGAAGCGGCCGGCCCTTGACGCCACCCGCCTTGTTGATCGCGGTGGTGGCGGCGTTCACAGCCGGCGGAATGTCGGTAAACGCCTCCGATGGCCCGGACAGCGCAGTGATGACCATCATCTTGATCGGCTCACCGGGCAACTGACTGCCTGTGCTCGCACTCGCCTCAGGCGTGTCCCTGGTCGAGCCGCCCCCGCATGCCGCCAACGCAAGTATGCCCACCAAACTTACGGCAATAAATAACTTTCCGCACACATTCCAATTCCTCCGGTGATTTAGATGATAAAAAGTGACTTTCTGTATTAAAAAATTAACCATGGAGTCACCATCAGGATGATTCCGCGCGGCCCGCCGCTGTCGCAGCCAGCCGGCGAAGTCGGACAACATCTCGGACAACATCTACGAGCTCGGGCCCCCTCACCCCTAAAAACCTTAAATGAACAATAATTTAGCTAAATGTGATCTCTTCGAAGGTAGCCGTCACGTCCAGCCGCCCACGCACACCCCAACCCCTTCCCCGACATGCCGAGGGCACCACAGCGCAGGGATGCCGCGCTGTGGTGCCCTGGCCCTGGCCCTGGCCCTGATGGTCGTCGGCGATGGCCGCTACCCGGCGAGAACCGGCGGGAGCTCGAGCATGCGGATGGCGTTCGTCCGTACTATCTTCTCGATATCAGCGGCAGGAATATCCCGCATTGCCTGTTCGGCGTAGCCACGGGTGTTCGGCCAGGTGGTGTCCTGGTGCGGGTAGTCACTTTCAAAAGTGATCTGGTCTACGCCGATGGCATGACGGCTGACAAGCCCGAAGTCATCCTCGAAAAAACACCCGTAAACCCGGCCGGCCACATAGCTGCTGGGCGCCTCCGTCATTTCTGGCGGCAGCCCGGACGCGGCATTACCCATACGCCAGACCCGGTCGGCGCGTTCGAACAGGTACGGCATCCACCCGATCTGGCTTTCCGAGAAAGCAATCTTCAGGGTGGGGAAACGTGCAAGTACGCCGGACAGCAGCCAGTCCGCCATCGCCATCTGGGAGTTCACCGCGGTGATTGCGATCCGTACGCTGGTCGGCGCGTCCGCCGAAGTGGTGAGGAACTGCGAGGACGAGCCGATATGCATGCATATCACGGTCGCGGTCTCCGCGCAGGCCCGCAGCAGCGGATCCCATCGCCGTTCGGCATCGTGCAGGCTTGGCAGGCCAAGCTTTGCCGGAAGTTCGCTGAAAGCGACAGCGCGCACACCACGAGCGGCGTTTCGACGCACCTCGGCCGCGGCGAGCTCGACGTCCCACAACGGGATCAGACAGAGCGGGATAAGCCGGCCGCCGCTGTCGCCGCACCACTCCTCGACCATCCAGTTGTTATAGGCGTGCACACACGCCAACGCGAGGTCCTTGTCCTTGGCTTCGTAGAAAGTCTGGCCGCAGAACCTGGGGAAGGTCGGGAAGCACAGGGACCGTTCGACATGATTCACATCCATATCAACCAGACGTGCCGCCGGCTCGTAGAATCCTGGCCGCATCTGGTCGTACCCCACCGGTTCCTTACCGATCTCCTCCGGTTTCAGGCCCGCGGACGCCATTCCCGCGACCACTGCGTACCGGAGGTCCTCGTACACCCACCAGTCGGTCTCCGGGCCGCTCGTGGCCATCCGGAACGGCCAGCCGTTTGCCGGGATCATCTCGTACGGCGCACGCACCACCCGTGGGCCCACCTCGCGGTACCTGCTGGGCAGCCAGTCCCGCCACAGGTGCGGCGGCTCAATCACGTGGTCGTCCACGGAAATGATGGCCGGAATGTCAGTTGTCATCGAACCTCCGCTGCAGTTTCATGGGTGGCCACCTCGTGACCAGTGCGGCCGGCCACCGGCCCGCTGGAAGATCAGGAACCGGTCGTGGGGCCAGCGGCCGACCAGGCCCGCGAGCGTGGCCCGGTCAGCCCCGCACCCCGCGCGGCAGCACCATCGAGGCCCCCATTCATGATCAACTCATGAGCCTAACGTACACATAACCGACAGCCCGACCGACCAACAGCTCCTGGACGGACGGAGGGTCAGCTGGCATCGAGAACTAAAGCAGTTGTGCCAGAAGATGAAAAGAGCTGGAACGGTCCGGACGGCCCGACGATGCCGGCGGCCGCCCACGTCAGACTGGAAGGGTGACCGTCTCGACCAGCACCGGCGACCGAGGCCGCAACGGGCGACGCGGCAGCTACGACCGCGGCAGGATCACCCGTGATGCCCTGATCGCGGCAGCTGAACGCCTGTTCGCGGAACGAGGGCTCGACGCGGTGTCGCTACGCGAGATTGCGGCCGCCGCTGGCAGCCACAACACCGGAGCGGCGCAGTACCACTTCGGTAACAAGGAGCGACTCCTCGAAGCAATCTTCGAACATCGCGCGACCGTGCTCAACGCACGCAGATCGGTACTACTCGCCCAGGCCGCCGGTGCCAGCGACGCGACCACGCGACCGGCCGGCACGGACGCGGAGCGCCGAGCCGAGATGGTCACGCAGGTGACGGCGCAGCCGACGGCCATGCTCCAGGCCACGGTCGGGGCCATCGTGCGGCCGTTGGCTGAGCTGGTTGGTCACGGCCAGTACGTCAGTTTCCTGGCCCGGCTACAGGCCGACCATGCGCGCGACCATCGCATCCGCCGGCCGGACAACCTGACAGACACCACGTTTCGCCAGGCCCGGGACATGCTGTGGCACGCGCTTCCCGCCCTGCCGGAGCCGGTGTTCCGGCGACGCTTCAACCTTGCCATGCGGATGGCCATCGCCGCGCTTGCCGACTACGAACGAGCCCACCCCAACGAAGCGCACGCCAACGCCGCCGAGCGCCCCGCAACCGCGCCCGCCGACCACGGCCTAGCCGTCCCGCTCTCGGCCGAGAGGCTGGACGATCTGGTTACAGACCTGATCGAGGCCATGTCCGGGATGCTGGCAGCCCCGTCATCCCGGCTCGGCCAAGCTCCCGGCCCGGTCGACTCCCCCGCTCTGCCGGCCGACAGCACCGCCACGGACGCCACGGCCGACAGGCCCACCGGCCGCTGATCAGCTCAGCGATGCCCGGGACACCGCTGAC
>NZ_CAKJTP010000013.1:51661-55670 GCF_917627335.1 Protofrankia sp. CiT1
GGCGTCCGTGGTCAGGCGTCCGTGGTCAGGCGACAGCGTCGAAGGACCCGAGGTCGGCGGCGGCCGTGACACACCGTCGCAGGTTGGCGCTGATCAGGGCTGGGCCGTGATGGGTGGGAGGTGTCATCACCCAGCCCACCACCACCCCCCAAACGATGTTCTGCCGGTACAGCAGCCAGGCGTCATCGGCACTGGGGGGCACGACACCGTGGCGACCGAGCTCGTCCAGATAGCCGGCGATGAGATCCCGCTCAAGGGCCCGCCGCCGCTCGGAGTCGAGTGCGGTCACGATCAGGTAGGAAACATCGTGCGCCCAGTTGCCAGCCTTACAGAACTGCCAGTCCAGCAGGCCGCCCCCCGTCGGCAGCAGATAGGTGTTGGCGACATGAGCATCGCCGTGCAGCAGGCACCGCGGTTCTTTCTCCATAAGATCTTCAAGCTTCCACAGCGCCGCCCAGAGCTCATCGTTCGGACGCCCCAGCGCAGCCACGATCTCGGCTTTCCAGTCGAGCTTCAGCTGCTTGTCGAAGATTCGTCGGCCGGTGCTTCGGAAGAACTCCGTGGTTTCCCCCGAGCCCGGTGTCTCCAGCCATGGGAAGGCCTGCTGAAGACCAGGACTTGACCAGTAGTGAGCGTGGACCTTGGCGAGCTCGGCGAGCAGTGCGGCGACCTGGTCAGAACTCAGCGATCCGAGCGCGTTGGGGTATGTCGCTCCCCGCAGCGAAAGATCCTCGATCAGCACCACGAACTGCCCGGTCTCCTCGTCGAGCTCACCGGCGAACAGCCGGGGTGCCTCCACGTCCAGTCGGGTGCGGACCTGCCGATAGAAGCCGATCTCGGTGCGGTACATGGCCGGCGCGGCCCGCGGCAGGCCCTGCTCATCCCCACTGACCAGCAGGGTCTTGAGAAACATCCGTGGCGGCAGCCCGGCGTCACGTCCCGGGGCGTACCGTAGCCCGAGCGTCAGGCGATCCGCGGTCGACGCCTTCTCTCCGGTAGCCGTGGCGACACCAACCCGGGCTGCCCCGATCAGATCAACCCCGTCGACCACGACCGTCGGATGGGCCTCACGCAGCAGAGCGGTCAGCATCGCGGGAGTGAGATCCTCGACCGACCTGGGTAAGTTTGCCATGCGCGATTCTGGCACAGATACCTCAGCGCAGGGCAATGCCGGACGCTCTTTGTCATCCTCATCAACGGTCGTCAGCGCTGTTGCGCTGCGCAAACCGGTCAATGCCATGTCAATGATGATTTCCTGCTGTGATTATGCCTGTCAGTGGTGATGCCGGACGCGCTCGGGAGCGACGCAGAAAATGATCATCAGGCTGAGTGTGCACGACCCCGGTACGGATACCCGGTGTGACGTGGAGATTTCAGCCGATCCGGAGACGGGGGTCGGCTCCGTGCTCAACGCGCTGCCGATACCGGTGGGGAACCGCCTTTGCTTCGTCGGCGACCGACCGCTCGACCCCGCTGGGAGCGTCGTCGACAGCCCGCTGGTGCACGGCGCGACGATCAGCGTCGGCGTGTCGGGCCCGCAGCCGCGGGCTGTTGCGCCCGGCATCGTCGGCGCGCTGCGGATACTCGACGGGCACGACGCCGGCCTAGTCGTCTGGCTCGATCAAGGATGCCATCTGGTGGGCCGGGACCCGCAGGCGCGGATCGTGCTCACCTGCAACGAGGTCTCCCGCCGGCACGCGGCGCTCACAGTGTGCCAGGACGCCACAGTGACGGTGGAAGATCTCGATTCGAGCAACGGCACCCTGGTCGATGACGGACCCATGGCCGGGCCTGCTCCCCTTGCGGCCGGCGCCATCCTCGAGATCGGTACCGACCGCATGGAGTGGGTGCCGTTGCCGCGTTCACCGCTGTCGACGACACGCAGCCGGGACGGTCACCTCGACTTCGACCGTGCCTTCGCGGCGACACCCGACATCAGGCGGGCCGAGGTGGAGCTGCCGGCGGCACCCGCTCGTCATACCGCCTCCCGAAGCGCTGTCTGGCTCCCCGCGCTGTTGCCGGTCGTGATCGGTGGAGTCCTTTTCCTGGCCATGCGTAACCCCGTCGTGTTGGCGATGTGCCTGCTCGGTCCTGTCAGCGTCATCGGCAACCAGGTGGTGGGCCGCAGGCAGCGCGCCGCCGACGACCGGCGCTTCGAAACGGAGAAAGCCCAGGCACTACGTACCATCGCGACGGCGGCGGCCACCGAGGAGAGCGCCCGCCGTGCGCAGGCACCCGACCAGCTCGATCTCACCCTCGCCGCGACCGGAGCCAGCCGCGGCGTGTGGCCGCGCAACGCCGACTCTCCCGACGGCCTGCGACTACGGGTGGGCACCACCGGCGAACCCGCGTCGATCGACCTGCGCGGCGAACGGTGGGACGGGTTCACCGAGCCGGCCCTGCGTGGCGTGCCGCTGACGGTTGACCTGCGCGCCGTGGGTGTACTCGGCGTCACCGGCCCGAGCGGCCCGGCGGATGCGCTGGCCCGGTGGCTGGTGCTTCAGCTCGGCGTGCTCCGCAGCCCTGACGACCTGCGGATCGTCCTGATCACATCAAGCAGCCGTGACCACCTGGCCTGGGCCACCTGGCTACCGCATGTCGCCACCGGTGACGCGGGCCCGGTGCCCTGCTGGGTCGGCAACACCGAGGCGACCCGGGCAAGCCGGATCGCCGAACTCCGGGATCTGATCACCATCCGGTCCGCCGAACGCCGTGGTGCGACCAATGTCCGCTTCGCCGAGGATGTCGTCGTCCTGCTCGACGGCGCGCTCGCGCTGCGCAACCTGCCGGGTATGAAGGCGATCCTGCGGGACGGACCGGAAGCGGGCGTGTACGTGATCGCCGTCGACCGGCACGGCATGAACGAGTGCCGCGCCGAATGCCAGGTCGACGACAGCGGTGCCGTCCGGCTCACTCACCGCCGTGGCGAGCGGGCCGCGGTCGGCCGCCAGGAGGGCATCGACCCCGGCGAGGCGGGCTGGCTCGCACGAGCCGTCGCACCGCTACGTGACCGGCTGTCGCTGGGCAACGCGGAGACAGCCATCCCGTACCCGGTGCGTTTTCTCGACCTTGTCGGCGTGGGGATGGCATCCGCGGACGACGTGCTCGCCCTGTGGGCGGACCAGCCGGGGCCGACCACCCGGGTGCTCCTCGGCGCGGATGGGGACGGGCCGGTCACCGTCGACCTCGCCGGACAGGGTCCGCACACGATGCTCGGTGGTGCCACCGGCGCCGGCAAGAGCATCCTGCTGCAGACGCTCGTCACGTCGCTGCTGCTGGCCAACACTCCCGACGAGCTGAACCTTGTCCTCGTCGACTTCAAGGGCGGCAGCGCGTTCCTCCCGTTCGAGCGCTGCCCGCATGTCGTCGCGCTCATCCGCTCCACCGGCGAGACGCCGGCGGACGTCTTCGACCAGGCCGCGGCCGACCGGGTCCTCGCCTCGGTACGGGCGGAGGTGAACCGCCGGGAGTCCCTGCTCGCCCGCTACGGCGGCGAGATCGACGAGTACTGGAAAGCTCTGCGCTCCGCGCCTGGGCTGCCCGCGCTCCCCCGCCTTGTGATGATCTTCGACGAGTTCGCGCGGGTGCTGGAGACGTCCCCGGACTTCCTGCGAGCACTGGTCAACGTCGCGGCCAAGGGCCGGTCGCTCGGCATGCACCTGGTGCTGGCCACCCAGTCGCTACAGGGCAAGCTGTCGGCCGAGCTGAAGAACAACATCGATCTTCGGATCACGCTACGGCAGAACGAACCGGCCGACAGCGTCGAGGTCCTGGGCGTACCGGATGCCGCGGCCATCCCCGGCCGGCTGCGTGGCCGCGGCATGATCCTGTGCACGAAGGACGAGACGCGGACCCCACGCCTGTTCCAATCCGGCTACCTGGGTGCCCCGCCACCCGTCGGCGGGGCACGCCCCGCCCGCATCCGGATCGTGGACTGGGCCGCGCTCGGCACCGCGCGGCC
This sequence comes from Protofrankia sp. CiT1, assembly GCF_917627335.1. Taxonomy (NCBI): domain Bacteria; kingdom Bacillati; phylum Actinomycetota; class Actinomycetes; order Frankiales; family Frankiaceae; genus Protofrankia; species Protofrankia sp. CiT1. The sequence continues at coordinate 55,623 of NZ_CAKJTP010000013.1, forward strand.
CGAGGAACCGACCGAGCGCGGCGGTGCGGCCACCGACCAGGCCCGCAC
>NZ_CAKJTP010000014.1:0-20245 GCF_917627335.1 Protofrankia sp. CiT1
GGCTGGCTGAGCCGGACCGGGGCCGGTCGCCCCAGCGCCTGGGGCGGGTGGCCGGGGCGGGGCGGCCGGGATGCCTGGCCGACCAGGCATCCGCGGACCGGGACGGGGGGGCACAGGTCCTGGCCGGGCGCCAGTAGCACCCGGCCGGCTTCCGTTGCCCTGCGTGTTGCCCTGGGACGTACCGCCGCGGGCGGACGACCGCTGCGTTGCCGCGCCTTCGACCGGGAATGACTCCTTGAGCTTTCGAACGACGGGTGCCTCGACTGTGGACGAAGCCGACTTCACGAACTCACCAAGATCCTTTAGTTTGGCGAGCACGGTCTTGCTGTCGACTCCAAGCTCCTTGGCGAGCTCGTGTACGCGGGCCTTTCCTACCACGGTGCTCCTTCTTTCGGCCCGCGGTCCGCCCGCGTGACCCTCGTTACCTGCTGGTCGTGATCATGGCTGCGTGCTCATCGCGCGGTCATCGCTGTCTCGACCTGCTTCCATGTCGACATCAGGTGATGTCGTCCAATCTTCCGTGAACTGCTTGACCAGGTGGCCCCTGACACGCCCAAGCCCAAGTGGCCCTGGAACGCGCAGCGCTCGCGGGAACGCCCTGCGGCGCTCCGCGAGATCGAGGCAGGCCAGGTCGGGATGCAGGTGTGCCCCCCGCCCTGGCATTCGACGGTGAACATCGGGTACGAGCTCACCACCAACTACCACCATACGCACCAAGTCGCTCCGCACCGCCCGGGTACGGCACCCTACGCAGGTGCGAAGCGGCTCCGCACGGCGCGCCGCCATCAGTCTATCCCGTTGCGCCCGCGGAGTGGTTGCCAGCAGCTGGCGACCTCCGGGCCGCGGGCGGCGTCGTGACCCGCCGGGGCACCGATTCAGGACCTTCTTTCGACGCCGGGCCACCGCTGCCTTCCGTATCCGAATGGATGTCAATGCGCCAACCGGTCAGCCGGGCGGCCAGCCGGGCATTCTGCCCTTCCCGGCCGATGGCGAGGGAAAGCTGGTAATCCGGCACGACCACCCGGGCCGAGCGAGCCGCCTCGTCGGTGACGTCGACGCGAGCGACCCGCGCCGGCGACAGCGCGTTACCCACGAAGACAGCCGGTTCGGCGGACCAGTCGACGATATCGATCTTCTCGCCGCACAGTTCGGCCATGACGGCGCGCACCCGGCTGCCCATCGGACCGATACAGGCGCCCTTCGGGTTCACTCCAGCGACGGTCGACCGAACGGCGATCTTACTGCGGTGCCCCGCTTCCCGCGCGATCGCGGCGATCTCCACCGTGCCGTCCGCCACCTCCGGGACCTCCAGCCGGAACAGGCCTTTGACCAGTTCCGGATGGGTTCGCGACAGTGTCACGGTGAGACCGTGCGCCCCGCGGACGACACTGACGACATAGCACTTGACGCGGTCACCGTGTTCGAACCGCTCGCCGGGGACCTGTTCGGCCGGCGGGAGCACACCCTCGACAGTGCCGAGGTCCACCAGGACGACCTTGGAACCGGCCCGCTGTTCGTGATGTTGCACGACCCCGGAGACGACGTCATGCTCGCGGTCGGCATATTGCCCGTAGGTGATTTCCTGCTGCGCCTCGCGCAGCCGTTGCATGATTACCTGCTTGGCCGTCATCGTCGCGATCCGGCCAAAATCGTCGGGTGTGTCCTCCCATTCACGGGTCATCCCGTCCACGGAGGTCTCCCGGGCGTAGACCGCGACATACCCCGACGTCCGGTCGACGACCACACGGGCGTCCTGCGCCGCGCCGCCGGTGTGCCGGTAGGCCGTCAGCAACGCGGTCTCGATCGCCTCCACCAGCGTGTCGAAGGAGATGTCCTTCTCCCGTTCGATCCCGCGCAGTGCCGCTACATCGAGTTTCATCGTTCCCCCTCCCCCTCCGCGTCCACCCCGGTCGCAGGATCCTCGCCGGTCGTACGGAACTCCACCTGTACCTCGGCCCGGACGACATCCGCGAAGGATATTCGCGTCACCGCGCCGGCTGGCCCATTGTGGTCATCCATCGTGAGATCAACCGATTCGGGCCCGCTGGTGCGTACTCGGCCGAGCAGCTGCCTGCCGTCCCGGGTGCGCACCGAAACCAGCCGTCCCCGGGCCCGGCGCCAGTGCCGGGCCGCGATCAGCGGGCGGTCCACCCCTGGCGAGCTCACCTCGAGCACATACGGACCAGACACGGGTCCGTCGCCATCGACCGCGTCGAGGGCAGCGGAGACAAGCCGGCTGGCCACGGCGACCGCGTCCAGATCGATACCCTCGTCACGATCCACCACCACCCGCAGCACGCTGCGGGAGCCCGCCCGGGTGATGACGACGTCCTCCAGGTCAAACCCGTGGGTCGCCAGCTCTGGCGCAAGCAGCTGGAGCAGCTCGGCCCGGCCAGCCCTGCTGGCCCGGCCCCGGTCCGCGGCGTCCGCGCCGCGCGACCGGCCCCGCCCGCCACCGGCATTGGTTGCGGCCACGGCGTCGCCCACGTCGACCCGCTCCTCTCCTTCGCCACGCGTCGGCATGACATCCTCTCGAGATCCTCAGCCTACGTCGGTCACGGCCCGAGCCTCATCCGGGGCATCCGGAGCTCTGTGTCAAGCTGCTGGTCCGTGAGCCCGATGATTCCCGGCCATGGATGCTCTAGGCGCGCCCTGCTCGGCGTGCTGCCCATGACGGCGGCCGCAGCCCTGGCCGGATGCAGCTGGACACGATCGCCTCGGGAGCCCGCCACCACCCCGGTGACGACCACCGCGGACGACGCGCTGCGCCGGTCCGCGGTCGAGTCGGAACAGGGGCTGCTCGTCGCGTACGATCGAGCTATTCTTGCGTATCCGTCAGTCGCGGCCACGCTGCGTGTGGTACGGGCTCACCACGCCGAGCATGTCAGCCGCCTGCTGGCGGCCACGACGGCCGCACCCGATGGGCCGTCACCGGCTGTCACCGTTGCGAGCACGCCTGACGTGGCCACGTCCGCGCCGGCAACCATGGCGGCGCTGCTGAAGCTGGAGCGTGGCGCCGCGGCTTCCCTGCGTGCGCAGTGCCTGGCCGCGTCGGCGAGTCTGGCACCGCTGCTGGCCAGCATCCGCGCGGCCGAGACCGCCCATGGCGAGCTGCTCGCCCCGCTGGTCGGCTGAGCCTGATGCCGGCCCCGCGGCAGCGCCCACCCGCCCCTGACACGGTACAGACGCTGTCGAACCTGCTTGCCGTTGAGCACGCCGCCGTGTATGCCGCCGCCGCGGCCGGCGGTGAGCTGGCTCCACTACGGTCAGCCGCGGAATCGACCCGCGTCCTCGCCGAGAACGCGTTCGCCGCCCATCGAGAGCTGCGCGACCGGCTGGTGGCCGAGATCCTCGACCGGGGCGGCACCGCGCCACCGGCCCAGGCCGCCTACCAGCTGCCTGCGCTATCCGGTGACCTGGCCGGAGTGCTACTGCTGCTGGCCGGCATCGAGGACCGCTCGTCGGCCGCGGCATACGACGCGATCGGCGAGCTGACCGGTGAGATGCGCGCGCTGGTGACCGATGCGCTGACGGGGATGGCCGTGCGCGGCCAGCAGGCTCGTGTCGCGGCCGGCCAGCCGGTGGCCCAGGCCAGCCGGGCGCTACCCGGCGCGTGAGAACGGCCGGTGGAGCCCGGCCGCCCAACCGTCCAGGACACCGAGTAACCGCCCGAGCCGCCCGATCACCGCGTCGGCCCCGGCCGCACCGCGCGATCCTCGCTCCCCCGGCCGAGGAGCCGCGCCGTCGGACAGCAGCACGGTCCGCATCCCGACCGCGCGGGCCCCGGCTATGTCACTCGCTGGACGGTCGCCGACAAACACCGCCGTCCGAGGGTCGCGCACGCCGAGCGAGGCGAGCACGGCGCGGAACGCATCCGGGTGCGGCTTGGCGAAAGGCAGATCGTTGGTGTAGACCCGGGCGTCGATCAGGTCCAGCAGACCGTCCCGGGCAAGCCATCGTGAGTGCCACGCGCGGGGCCAGTGCGTGTTGGTCAACAAACCGATCCGCAGCCCGCGGGTACGCACAAGGTGCAACAGCAGCAGCGCGTCCGGGTCGCACACCGTGTGCGGCGTCCAGGCGCACAGGTCATGCCGGCCAACCACCCGATGCACGGCGCTGGCCACGTCAAGCCCGACCGCCGTCGACGCCACGGCGAGCAGCTCGGTGACCGTCCCGCTGCGGCCCGACCCGCCAGCTGTTGCCCACCACTGCTGTTCGGAGCCCGCCAGCGCCCGGGTCAGTTCCCGCACGCGGCCCGGGGCGAGGTCGTGCGCGACCAGCCGCCACAGGTCCAGCAGGTCCGCGTCGTGAAAAGGGGTCAGGGTGCCGCCCCAGTCGAAGACCACCGCCTCGACAGCCGGCACCGGCGCTGGCTGCGGAACCAGCGGAACCGATGAAACCGGATGAACGCCGTTGGTCACCGGGCGACCCAGGCGTCCTGGTCCTGGCTGAGTTCGCAGACGATGGACGGCAGGTTCCCGCCGGCGACATCGGCCAGTGTGACCTCCTCCAGCACCCGCCGCAGGCTGACCCGTACCGCGATCCACACATCCTGGAGGTGCTTGGCCGCGCCCTCGTACGCCGCGTCCTCCGGCCGGCGGCCCCGTACGCTCGCCAGCGGGCCGTCGGTCGCTCGGATCACCATCGCGATGGTGATCTCACCCGCTGGCCGACAGAGCTGGTAACCGCCGTCAGCGCCACGCCTGCTCGCCACCAAGCCGCTCCGGCGGAGATCGGTGAGGATGTTCTCCAGGAACCGCAGCGGCAGGTCCTGCGCGGTCGCCAGGCTCTCGCCCTTCACGAGCTCCCCGTCGGAAGCTGCCAGTGTCAGCAACGCGCGCAGGGCATAGTCAGCTCGTGCGGAGATCTGCATGTCTCCATCTTGCCGGCCATAGTCCTAGCGCGCTCCACATAGCTGGGCCCCTCGGGGCCACCCCTCCTCCCTGCTGCCGAGACGGGTCCTGCCCTGCCTCAGCGTGACTGTTCGGGCAGGAGCCCCCGGCGGGCGCGCATCCGACGGTCCACGGCGTTGAACGCGGCGTCCACCAGAACTCCGATAATGAAGATTGTCAGCATGGATGCGATCACACCGGTCGCCTCCAGGAACTGACGGCTGTTCTCCAGATCCGAGCCGATGGACGGGTGGCCGGGCACGATGACCAGCAGCTCACCAGCCATCAGGCTCCGCCAGGCGAACGCCCAGCCCTGTTTCAGCCCAGCCACCACCGACGGCAGCGCCGCCGGTGCCACCACGAACCGGTAGAGCTTCAGGCCACGTGCGCCCATGGTGTGACCGGCTCTGGTCAGCAGCGGCGGAACATAGTCGATACCACTGATGACACCGTTGGCGACCGACGGTGCCGCACCGAGCACGACAACAAAGAGGATCGCTGATTCAGTGAGCCTGAACAGCAGGATCGCCAGCGGGAACCAGACGATCGAGGGCATGGTCTGCAACGCGGTGATGAACGAGCCGACCGCGCTCCGCAGCAGCGTGAACCGGGACACGGCCAGCCCCACCGCCGCGCCGATCAGGACCGCCAACGCATACCCGACGAAGGCACGCTGCATGGTGCGGGCGAATGCCGACCAGAAGTCGGCGCTTGTGACCCGGCGCCCGAGCTCCGGCAACGCCTCATCCGGGCCGGGCAGTACGTAGGACGGTTTCCAGCCGCTCCAGACCAGGGCCTGCCACAACAACAGGAAAATCGCGACGGCTCCCAGCTTCGGCCAGGTCGCCGACCATATCCGCAAGGCGAGCGGGCGCCTGGGCGCCTGGCCGGTGTCAAGGGCGTCCAGACCAGCGAGGGCCACGTCGGTGGATGCGTTCCGGGAGACACGGAACACATCGGATTCGATGGTCGTCTCAGCGGCCATGGCGACTCACCTCCGCCCGCAGCCGAGCAGTGATCGTCACGGCCAGCGCCGCGACCTCCGGCGCGTCAATACGGCGGGGGCGGTCGATCCCGACGTCGAAGATCTCGGCCACCCGCCCCGGCCGGCTCGACAGCAGCACGATGCGGTCCCCCAGCCGCACTGCCTCCCGCACGTCATGGGTGACGAACAGGACGGTGACTCCGGTCTCGCGCCAGATCCGCTCCAGCTCGTCATGCAACAGGTCCCGCGTCATCGCGTCGAGCGCGCCGAAGGGCTCGTCCATGCACAAGACGTCGGCATCCTGGGCGAACGCCCTGGCCAGGCTGACCCGCTGGCGCATCCCGCCGGAAAGTTCGTGCGGACGCTTGTCCGCGAGACCCGCAAGGCGAACCATGGCCAGCAGCTCCTCGACCCGGCTGGCGCGATCAGCCCGGGGAACGCCCCGGATCTTCATCGGGAGGGCGATGTTTCCCCCCGCGGTGAGCCAGGGCAGCAAGGCCGAATCCTGGAACATCAGACCGACCTTGCGCCCGCCGACGTCGACGCCGCCGGAACTGGGTCGGTCAATACCGGCGAGAATGCCCAGCAGGGTCGACTTACCGCAGCCGGAAGCGCCCAGCAGGCAGACAAACTCCCCCGGGCGGACGTTGAAGGAAACATTGTCAAGCGCCTGGACGCGGTGTGGGCCGGACCCGAAGGCCCGGCTCACACCGTCGATCCGTACCGCGCTTGCGTCAATGACAGCGGTCACGGAATCTTCTCCCCCTGTTACCCAACCGGATCTACTTCTACTTCGACGCCACCGAATCCTTGCCCTGCGTTTTCAACAGGGCATTCAGAGTAGTCAGATCGAAAATTCCGTCCAGGTTGGCCTTGGTCGTCAGGCCCAGCTCCTGTGCATGATCGGCCGAAGTGACAAGCGATGACGCGACCGGGTCGGGCGTGAATGTCAGCCGCTGCCATGCCGGCGCGATCACGGTATCCGCCAACGGCTTGCCGGAAAGTTTCGCCAGCCCTTGATTGGTGACCTGCTGGCCCTTGGCCGGGTCCGCGCCCAGCGCGTCGATCGAGGCGACGTTCGCCGCCACCAAGCGCCTGACGATCTCGGGGTGGCTCTGCGCGTAATCGGTGCGCACAACCAGCAAGGTGGTGACGAACTTGCCGTCAGGCCACTGCGAGGCCTCGTCCACCAGCAGTTTGCCGCCATCGGCGACCATCCTGGACAAGGTGGGCTCGGGTACCCAGGCCCCGTCTATGGCGCCTGACTTGAAGGCATCCACCGTCACCGCGTTATCCTGCGGGCGGATCTGGACGTCGCCGCCGCCGTTCTTGTCGGTGGCCAGGCCGTGCTGCTTGAGGTAGTACCGCAGCGCCACATCCTGGGTGTTGGCCAGACCAGGGCTGGCGATGACCTTACCGCGCAGCTGGTCGACCGAGGTGATGCCGCTCTTCACCACCAGGCCAGCCCCGCCGGAGGTCGCACCCGAGATGATGCGCAGCGCCGCGCCCTTGGATTTGACGAAGGTGTTGACCGCGGGATTGGGCCCGATGTATCCAGCGTCAAGCGCACCGGAGAGGATCGCCTCGGCCTCCTGGGTGCCCGAATTGAACGTCGAGGTCTCAATCTTCACTCCCGCGCCGAGCTTGGCGGCGAAGATTCCCTGATCAAGACCGTAGATAGCGGCTGCGTGAGTGAGGTTCGGAAAGTAACCGAGCCGCAGCGTTCCCGTCGGAGCGGCAGCCGAGCTCGCTGTCGCCACGCTGGCGTCGTTCCCCCCACTCGAGCAGGCCGTTGCCGCCAACGCCAGCGCGCCGGCCGCGAGCAGTGGCGTGATTCGACGCCACAGCCTCCTCGATGACATCAGTCTTCCCCCATATGTGCTGTCTCACGGCAAGGGCGCCTCACGACGCCATGCAAACCGATCGAACTAGTCGGAAAACTGAGCATGCCAGAGGAAGGGCCACCACGCCAGACCCAGGAGCAGGTCAAAAGGCGCCGATGACAGCTCAGAACAGGATCGACGCGAAGGTCCCGACCCGGTGGAAACCGATCCGTTCATAAGCTCGGCGCGCAGCGTGATTGAACTCGTTGACATAGAGGCTGACCACGGGCGCGAGGGTAGCCTGAGCGATCGCCACCACGCTCGCGGTGCCTGCTGCCCCGAGCCCTCTGCCCCGTAGCTCAGGAGCCACCCACACGCCCTGAATCTGGCAGACGTCTCCAGCCACCGCGCCGATCTCGGCCTTGAACACGACCCGTCCGTCTTCGATGCGGGCAAAGGAACGGCGCCGGCTGACAAACTCGGCGACCCTGGCCCGGTAGAGCGCCCCGCCGTCGACAAGTACCGGAGACACTCCGATCTCCTCGGTGAACATCGCCACGCACGCCGGCAGCAGGAGATCCAGCTCGTCAGGACGGACAGGGCGCACGGCGGGGTCAGGAGCCACCGCGGGGGATTCGGAGATCACCAACAGTGGCTGGTCCGCCCGGACCTCACGGGCTGGTCCCCAGGCCGGTTCCAGGTACCGCCACATGAGCTGGACCGCATCCGCCACGCCGACGATCGAGGAACATCGACGGCCCTGACGGCGAGCCCGGTCGGCAAACGCCTTCGCCGAAGCCGGACCCGCCGCGACAGGCCAGAGGTTCGCGCCTGAGTAACACACCGCGGTCAAGCGGCCGTCCACCACATGGCCCCACATCTGCGCGCCCAACCGCCAGGGGGCGAGCCCGCATGTCTCCACCCGGGAGGCGACGAAGACGTCCGCGACCGGGTTACGCGCGAGCACCTCCCGTACCGCGGGCAGGTCGTGATCGTCGAGTAGACGGGTGGGAGCGGAGCGCAGCGGAAGGCCCATGATCACAATCGCCGGGAACTACCCGACCGACACCGAAGGCTCGCCGGATGCCGCCCCATCAGCCTCCATCTGCTCGGCCAGCCGCATGGCTTCCTCGATCAGAGTCTCGACGATCTGCGCCTCAGCAACGGTCTTGACAACCTTGCCCCGGACAAAAATCTGACCCTTGCCGTTACCCGAGGCCACGCCGAGATCAGCCTCACGGGCCTCACCCGGTCCGTTCACCACGCAGCCCATGACGGCGACCCGAAGCGGCACCGTCATTCCCTCCAGTCCGGCGGTGACCTCTTCCGCCAGTTTGTAGACGTCGACCTGCGCCCGGCCGCAGGACGGGCACGAAACAATCTCCAAGCTGCGCTGACGCAGCCCCAGGGACGCAAGGATCCCGATGCCGACCTTGACCTCCTCAACGGGAGGCGCGGACAGCGACACCCGCAGCGTGTCACCGATGCCCTCCGCGAGCAACGCGCCAAAGGCCACCGCCGACTTGATGGTGCCCTGGAAGGCCGGCCCAGCCTCGGTGACCCCCAGATGCAACGGGTAGTCACAACGTTGCGCAAGCAACCGGTACGCCTGGATCATCACAACTGGATCATGGTGCTTGACGGAAATCTTGATATCGGTGAAACCGTGCTCCTCGAACAGGGAGCACTCCCACAGCGCCGACTCCACCAGCGCCTCCGGGGTCGCCCGGCCGTACTTGGCCAGCAGACGCTTGTCCAACGAGCCCGCGTTCACGCCGATCCGGATAGGCGTGGCCGCGGCGGAAGCGGCGCGAGCGATCTCCCCGACCTTGTCGTCGAATGTCTTGATGTTGCCGGGGTTGACCCGGACCGCCGCGCAACCCGCATCGATCGCGGCGAAAACGTACTTCGGCTGGAAGTGGATGTCCGCGATCACCGGGATCGGCGACTTCTTCGCGATGGCGGCCAGCGCGTCGGCATCGTCCTGGCTGGGGACAGCCACCCGCACGATCTGACAGCCGGCCGCGGTCAGCTGCGCGATCTGCTGCAACGTGGAGTTGACGTCGGACGTGAGCGTCGTGGTCATGGACTGGACGGAGACCGGCGCGTCCCCACCGACCGGCACGCTGCCGACCTGGATCTGCTTGCTACGACGCCGGGTGACGAGCGGGATGGCCGGCGCTTCGGGCATGCCGAGAGTTATTGTCACGATGTCCTCACTGGCGTGTCGATGCTCGGAAGCTGGATGGAAGCTGGACGGAAGGTCATGCGGTACTGGCCAACGCCGGAGGACGCGGTGTCGCTGACAGCAGGCCACCATCTAGGCCCTCGGCACCGCCGGGCGCAAAAATATGATCACATACTCCTCAACCACCAGAGACCCTTGGGAACCACCGGGCGCGCGAAAAAAATTATGATCGCACGCTCTTTGGCCACCAACTCCTCCTTCGCCGTACGGGACCCGCTGTCCGCGTGTCGCGCGGGCACGCAACCGCCCGGCGCAACAGGCGCCAAGGCCTGTCCGATGGATATCGGTCGATGCGGGTGGTGATCCAGCAGGTGGTCCGCAAGGCGGAGGAGGAGCCGATAGTGGTGTTCTACCGGTGACGACGACAACGCGGTGGGGCGCCTGCTGAGCATCGATCCGCGCGATCGAAGATCCATCAGACAGGCCCTAGTTGAAACTGATCGGATTGACAATGTCGGCGGACAGAATGAGCAAGCTCAGGACAACGAAGAACGCAACCATGGCGTATGCCGCGGGCAGAAGTTTCACGAGGTCGACCCGTTTCACCGGCCCCCGGTAACCGGTCAGTCGGCGCGCCCCGTGCCGCGCCTGCTCGAAGCCGAGAACCGCCAGGTGCCCGCCGTCCAGCGGGAACAGCGGTAGCAGGTTGAACAGGCCGACCGCCAGGTTGACCCCGGCCACCAGCACGAGGAAGTCACCTATCCGCTGGCCGACGGAAACGTCCTGCGCCGACAGCAGTTCACCGCCGGCCCGTGCCGCGCCGACCACGCCGACCAGACCGTTTGCGTTCCGGTCCTTGCCGAAGAGGTTCGTGAGGTCACCCAGCCGGTGGACCAACGTGTCGTACATCCCGGTGACGCCACCGCCGAGGATGCGCGCGGTTCTCGGGATGGCCGAAATCGGGTTGTAACGCACAACGTCGACGCCCTGCGCAATGCCGATTGCCCCGACCTGATCATTGCCCGCCAGCCCGGTCTGACGGTCACGACGGACCGAGACCAGCTCGGGCCGTAGTGTGAGGATCTGACCGCCCCGGTCGACAACGAGGGTCGCGAACCCCGGACCATGATCACGAATGAGGCGGGTGAACTGCGCCCAGTCCCGGATCGGCGTCCCGTCGAAGCTCACGACCCGATCGCCGACGCGCACACCAGCCAGCTCGGCTGGCCCTACCGACGCCTGCGGGGCACACGGGCCACTCACTGGCACGCAGACCGTCCGGCCGACCTTGTTATCGCTGGGACGCATGGTCCCGAGCAGCAGCAGCACACTGTAGATCAGCACAATGGCGATGACGAAGTGCATGAACGACCCCGCCGCCAACACCACCGCCCGCTGGCGTGCTGGCCGGCTGTGGAAAGCCCGATCGGCGTCAGCCGGATCAATCTCCTCGAGTGGGGTCATCCCTTCGATCTTGACGAATCCCCCGGCCGGAAGCGCCTTGATCCCGTACTCGGTCTCACCCCGAGTACGGGACCACAGCGTCGGGCCGAACCCGACGAAGAACTTCGATGCCTTCATGCCGTAGTGACGAGCCGTCACAAAGTGGCCGGCTTCATGGAGAACGATGGAGACGATCAGGGCCAAGGCAAACGCGACGATACCAATCGCGTTGGTCATGGTGCGATCACACCCCGATCACAGCGCTGGAGAATCTCGCGTTGTACCTCAGTGTCACGAAGGCATCACTGTTCGATCAACTCCTTGATCGATGATGGCACGCACCTGTTCACGCGCCTCCTGCTCCGTACTCAACACCTCGTTGAGGCTCGGATGTTGCACCACCGTATGCGCCGTGACCACTTCGGCCACAACATCGACAATGCGCACGAACGGCAGGCGGTGCCCGAGGAAGGCCGCCACGGCCTCCTCATTGGCGGCGTTGAAAACGGCGGGCGCCGTCCCACCACGACGCCCGGCCTCACGGGCGAGATCGATCGCCGGAAACGCGACCGCGTCCACGGGCTCGAAGGTCAACGACTGGGCGCGCCGCCAGTCCATCGGGGCCTGTGCATCGGGTATCCGATCGGGCCATCCCAGGGCAAGGGCGATCGGCAGGCGCATGTCCGGCGGGGAAACCTGCGCCAACGTCGACCCGTCGACGAACTCGACCATCGAGTGCACCAGCGACTGCGGGTGGACGACAACGTCGATGTCGTCATAGGGCACCCCGAAGAACAGATGCGCCTCGATCAGCTCGAGACCCTTGTTCATGAGGGTGGCCGAGTTGATCGTAACAAGCGGCCCCATGTCCCAGGTGGGGTGCGCCAGCGCCTGCTCTGTTGTCACCTGGCCCAGTTCAGCGCGGGAACGGCCCCGAAAGGGCCCCCCGCTGGCGGTGAGGACAAGTTTACGAACCTCCTCGGCCCGGCCGCCCCGCAGGCACTGGGCAAGCGCCGAATGCTCGGAATCCACCGGGACCAGCCGGGAGGGGTCGCCGTCCAGCGCATCCAGCACCAGGGGGCCACCGGCGACCAGTGACTCCTTGTTGGCAAGGGCCACCGTACGGCCAGCCCGCAGCGCGGCGAGCGTGGGCGCGAGGCCGACCGACCCGGTGATGCCGTTGAGGACGACGTCGGCGGGCCACGCGGCGATCTCCGTGGCCCCTTCCGGCCCGGTCAGGATCTTCGGGATGGCGTACTCGCCCTTACGGAAGCCCCGCCGGGAGGCCTCCGCGTAGAAGGCGAGCTGGAGATCCTGCGCTGCGGAGGCCCGGGCTACGCCAACCGCCTCGACACCCAGCTCAAGGGCCTGAGCAGCCAGCAGGTCAACCCTTGCCCCACCGCCGGTCAGCGCGACGACGCGGAACCGGTCGGGATTGCGTTTCACCACATCAATGGCCTGGGTTCCGATGGAACCAGTCGAACCAAGCAGGACAACCTCGCGCGGCAGCGGCGTCTCGACCACGTCGACCATTGTCGCAGGCGCCCGGACGCCACGCCGACACGTGTTCGCCACCCGACACCTGGCCCCGCCTGGGCAGGACTCCCGCGCCGGAAAGAGGACAGTGGTCACCGATAAAGTGTTCTTTGCCATAGTCAGGCCGACCTCAACCTGAATAGGCGAAATTCACCAAAAACCAATGACTCCGCGTGAGCAGGTATGCGGCACGCCCCCATATACACCGACACGCTGCCATCATGAAAATACGCACCGTTATCACATGTTCTCGGGGAATGGGAGGCCCCGTATCCGTTGATTCGCGGAGGGACTATTGGCGGGATGCTTCGGTAGCGCTGGAGGACGCGCCGGTGCTACCCGGCGCCTGGGTGGCCGGCGCCTGGGTGGCCGGCGTGGGCGTCGGATGCCCGCGGAAGAAGGCCAGGGCGACCTCGGTGGCGCTGAACTGCGACCGCGTCGCGCCCTTAGGCGGGTCAGCGTCCGGATCGGGCCACATGTGGCCGCCGCCCACGGCCGCCAGTAGACCCACATCACGGCCAGCGGGGCAGGCGGTGAACACCAGCCGCCGAAGCGCGGTGGTGTCGCGCGTCCATGTGTTCGCCGGCCCGCAGCCCATGAATCCGGCATAACGATCAAGACGGGCCTGCATCGGCTGTGCCTGGGTGCCATCGAAGGGGGCGGGACGATCCGCTCCCCCGCCTTCCAGTGGTGTCACCGGGTCGCTGGTGCCATTGATCGCCAGTAGGCTCGAGCCGGGCGTGGGACAGCTGGTGGGCATGACGGCGAAGGCAACCGGCACAATCGCGGCGAAGGTCCCCGGCAGGGCACAGGCAGCCGTAACCGCCATGTCGGCACCATCGGCAAAACCGGTGGCGAACACTTTGCGGTTGTCCAGGCACATCCGGGCGGTCAGATCATTGATGATCGCGGACACGAATGCCACATCGTCCGGCCCGATGGTGGCCCTGCGCACGAAGTTCCACCGATCGTTGGCACCCTGCGGGGCGACAACCACATAACCTTCCGCGTTACCGATCTGCGCCAGGTGGGCATAGCGCTCCAGCGCGGACGCATCCTCGCCGAAGGCGTGGAAGGCGAGGACGAGCGGCAGCGCCTTGGTGTGGGCATCGGTGGCAGGCACCGCCAGCTGATACGTCCGGGTGTCTGCCCCGACCCGGACCGACTGCTGACTCGATCCGGCCGCGATGGTCCTGCCGGTCACACATCCGCTCACAACGGTTGGCGACGCCGGCACAGCGTGGGGTGACCCGGCTGCGCCGGAGGTCCCCAGGGCAGTGCCGGCGCTGCCCGCGGCGGTGCCCCCGTTGGACGTGCCTGTGCCAGCCTGCCCCGCCTGGGTCCGCGAGCCACTGTCGCCGCTGAAATAGAGGACCAGGCCGATGACGATCAGAATAGCCCCGGCCGCGCCGGTCATCGAAACCCAACGCGGGTTACGGTTACTCCGGGAGACAGATCGGCGGGACGAGCGACGGTCACCCGGTGGCACTGTCGCTCCGGTCCGGCTCGCCAGCCGCCAGCTGTCCACACGCCGCCGCGATGTCGCGCCCTCTGGTATCACGTACAGTCGCGGCGATGCCCCGCTGGCGTAGCCGACGGACGAACTCCCGCTCGCGACGCCGTTCGCTGGCCTGCCAGGACACCGCGCGGGTTGGGTTGAGGGGGATCAGGTTGACGTGCACGAGCCTGCCGGCGAGGAGGCCGGCCAGGGCATCAGCGCGTTCCGGCTGGTCGTTGACACCATCGATCAGTGCGTACTCGATGCTCACCCGGCGCCCGGTCGCCTCGGCGTACCCCCAGGCCGCGGCAAGTACCTCCGCCACCGGCCAGCGCCTGTTCACCGGAACAAGGCGATCACGCAACTCGTCGTCAGGAGCGTGCAGGGAAACCGCCAGCGTCACCGGCAGACCCGTCGTGGCCAGGCGGCGGATCGCCGGCACAAGTCCGACCGTGCTCACCGTGATGGAGCGAGCCGACAGGCCCAGGCCCGCCGGTGCCGGGTCGCTGAGGATCCGCACCGCGGCGATCACAGTGGCATAGTTGGCCAACGGCTCTCCCATACCCATGAACACGACATTCGACAGCCGGGCCGGATCACCGGCAAGCTCTCCGCGGACGAGCGTCCGTCCCGCCGCGACCACCTGCTCCACGATCTCGGCCGTGGACAGGTTACGCGTGAGCCCGCCCTGGCCGGTCGCGCAGAACGGGCAGCCCATTCCGCACCCGGCCTGGCTGGACACGCAGACCGTGCTGCGGCCGGGATAGCGCATCAGAACCGATTCGATCAGTACACCGTCAAAAGCCCGCCACAGTGTCTTACGGGTGTCTCCAGCATCGCAGGTGGTGACCTTCACCGGCGTCAGCAGCGTCGGCAGCAGTGCCTCGACAAGCGCGGCGCGGGACACCGCCGGAAGATCCGTCATCGCCTCCACATCGTCGGCGCACAGCTGTCTGGCGAAGTAGTGGCGGGAGACCTGGTCTGCCCGGAAGGCCGGCTCGCCCAGGGAGACGGCCAGCTCACGCCGCTGTTCGGTGGTGAGGTCGGCGAGATGGCGGGGCGGCCGCGCCCGCGCGGAGCGGACCAGCGGCAGCGCTGCCGAGGCGGTGGGGGAAGCGGTCATGGCCTGTCCAGTCTGCCAGGTCACGGGCGCGGCGCGAAGGCACTGATCAGCAGCCAGGCAACGGGTGCCGCGCACAGCACCGAGTCCAGCCGGTCCATGATTCCGCCGTGGCCGGGCAGCAGCGAACCCATGTCCTTGATACCGATATCCCTCTTGAGCAACGACTCACCCAGGTCACCGATGGTCGCCGTACAGGCGATCGCGACACCGAGCACCGCGCCCTGCCAGAGCGCCGCGTGCAGCGGCCAGGCCATCGAAACAGCGGCGACAAGCACGCAGACGACGACGGAACCGGCAAAACCCTCCCAGGATTTACCCGGGGACACCGTCGGAGCGAGCTTGTGCCGCCCGCCCGAAAGCACGCCGGCGGTGTAGCCGCCGATGTCGCTGGCGGCAGCGGTCGCCAGAAACGCGACCATCCGCCGGGGCCCGTCCGGTGGGCTGGTCAGCAGGGCCGCGAAACCGGCTGGAAGACCTACGTACGCCACGCAGAAGACAGCAGCCGCGACATCCGCAAACAGATGATCGCCGGAATACGCGAGCCGCCAGGCCGTCGCCGCAAAGATCGTTATTGCCAGGGCCAGCACCAGGCCGGATGTACCGGTGAGGTAAGCCACCACCGGCATGGCCGCCGTTCCCACCGCGAGCGGTGGCAAGGCAATCGTGCGCCCGCTCAGCCGGAACGCCCTGACCAGCTCAAACATGCCGGCCGCGACAGCTGTGCAGATGACGGCGATCCATAGCGGGCGCAACGTGAACAGAGGCACAATAATGATCAATGCCAGTATGACACCGACCACGATCGCCGCGGGAAGGTCCCGCCCCGCTCGCACCCGACGCGTCGCGGGCTCACGGGTCACGTGCTCGACCCCCGTCACCGGGTCCTCGGCCACATGAGTGCTGGCGATATCGCCCTGGAACGTGTTCGGCTCACGGCAACGGACAACGGAGAGTGCCTGCCAATGTCGATCAGACCGCCAACAGCTCCGACTCCTTGTGTCGCAGCAGCTCGTCCACCTGACCGACATAGCGATGCGTTGCCTCGTCCAAGTCCTTCTCCGCGCGCCGGCCCTCGTCCTCACCCGCATCGCCGTCGCGGACGATACGATCGATCGCCTCCTTGGCATGCCGGCGGACGTTACGAATGCTGATCTTCGCATCCTCCGCCTTGGTGCGCGCGACCTTGGCGAGGTCCCGTCGGCGCTGCTCGGAGAGCTCGGGAAAGACGCAACGGATAATCGTCCCGTCGTTGCTCGGGTTCACCCCGAGGTCGGAGTCGCGGACCGCCTTTTCGACAGCTGCCAGTGACCCCTTGTCGTACGGCGTAATGATCACCATTCTCGGCTCTGGTATGTGGAAGGAGGCCAGCTGGCTCACGGGCGTCGGCGCGCCGTAGTAGTCGACGAGAACCTTCGAGAACACCGAAGGAGTGATCCGCCCCGTCCGGATGTTGGCAAAGTCGTCCTTCGCGACCAGGACCGCCTTCTCCATTTTCTCCTCGGCCTCGAGGAGCACGTCGTCGATCACCATCATCCTTCCGTTCCGCCCTCGTCCACACTGACCAGAGTGCCGATCTTCTCACCGCGGACGGCCCGCAGGATGTTCCCCTCCGTCAGCAGGTCGAAAACCATGATCGGCAGCCGATTGTCCATGCACAGGCTGATGGCCGTAGCGTCCATGACCTTCAGCCCACGAGCCAGCACCTCGCCGTAGACGAGCGAATCAAACCGAACCGCGTGGGGATTCGTCGTGGGATCCGCGTCGTAGACGCCGTCGACCTTGGTCGCTTTGAGGACAGCCTGTGCTTTGATCTCCAGAGCCCGTTGCGCGGCGGTGGTATCCGTGGAGAAGAACGGCGCGCCCAGCCCCGCCCCGAAGATGACAACACGGCCCTTCTCCAGGTGCCGGATGGCCCGCAGAGGCAGGTAAGGCTCGGCGACCTGACCCATGGCGATCGCCGTCTGCACCCGCGTCACGACTCCCTGACGCTCCAGGACATCCTGCAGGGCAAGACAGTTGATCACGGTGGCGAGCATCCCCATGTAGTCGGCCCTGGCACGGTCGACACCACGCTCGGCAAGGCGTTGGCCACGGAACATGTTGCCGCCACCGACCACGACCGCGACCTCAATGCCTGTCCGGCTCGCCTCCGCGATCTGGCGCGCGATGGTGGCCACCGTGTCCGGATCGATGCCGAGAGGTTCGCCCCCGGCAAACGCCTCACCGGACAGCTTCAGCAGCACACGATGCCAGCGCACCGCCGCCAACTCACGACCGGCTGGAGCGTCTGCATCCCTGCTGGCGTTATCGGTCACGATCGGCCCCCTCGCCGTCAGCCACGATCATCGGCCGGTGGATGTGCACTGCCGGCCAGTCTGCCTCACCTCCGCACGCGGGAACATCTCAGGCCGCGCATCCGGCCCGTTCGCCTGCACGCGGCGGGAAGTACGGTCAGCTCTGCTTGACGTTAAAACGGGCGAAACGACCAATCTCAATCTTTTCACCAAGAGCTGAGGCGGCCTGTTCGAGCAGCGCGCGGATGGTGATCTTACCATCCCGGACCCAGGGCTGCTCAAGCAGGACCACCGACTTCACGTAACCGTTCAGTTTGCCTTCGACAATCTTCGGGAGGGCTGCCTCGGGCTTACCATCCTCGCGCGCGGTGGCCTCGTAGATCTTCTTTTCCTGCTCGATGACCTCGTTCGGGATCTGTTCCGCGGTCACGTAGAGCGGGTCGGCCGCCGCGATGTGCTGCGCGATGTCACGCCCGAGCTGCTTGAACTGATCGGTCTTGGCAACGAAGTCGGTCTCGCACCTCAGTTCCAGCAGAACGCCGATAGTAGGCGGCAGCTGCGGGTCGGTCTTGTGCAGATAGGAGTCGACCAGACCGTTCGACGCACTGCGCCCGGCCCGTTTGGCAACCTGTGCCAGACCCTTCTCTCGCAGCCACGACTTGGCCTTCTCAAAGTCGCCGTCGTTCTCGACGAGCGCTTTCTTGACGTCGCTCATGCCAGCGCCGGTCAGTTCCCGGAGCTTGCGGATGTCAGCGGCTGTGATCTCTGCCATGGTGTTCTTCTCGTTCCGTCTGGCTACTGGTGGCTGTTGGTGGCTGGGGCTCATGGGCTGGCGTATTCGCGGGGCCGGCACCGCCAGGCCGTCATCGCCGGCGCGCCGGCCCCGTTTCGCGATCACTTCTCAAAAACCGTCGGTCCGCTGGGGCATATCTGATGGATGGTGGTCAAGGTGGGCAAGGATCCAGGCAGCGACCCGCGCAGCGGCGGAGGTCCGGACAGCGGTGTCCTGTCCGGACCGACGAGCCAGCGCCCCCGGGCGGCACACAAAGCGGCCGGGGCAGCAATGCGCCAGGACACTCGCTGGGCATCGAGTGCAGGGACCCGCGCGGACGCGAAGCGTTCGGGCGAGGGGTGAAGCGATCGACGATCCATCAGACACGCCCTAGGCCGAAGCCGCCGAGCACGGAAGGGTATCTTTTAGATCTTCTCAGACCCGAACCGCGGCAGCACCCACCGCGGTGACGGTGTCGGAATCAATCTGGCCCGCTCCGTTGCGCTCGTGGTCGGCCTTCCGCTCGGACGCTGGTTCAGCCGTTGCGGATTCGGTGGATGCGGTCGCCGCCGCAGGCTCGGCCACCGCCACCGCATCCCGGCCACGCAGAAGTTCTTCCTCCCAGGCGGTCAGCGGCTCTCCCCCGGTGGGCACGTCGGGCTTGTCGTCCATCAACGTCGATCCGCCCGCGCGGGAGCGCAGCCCGTCCGCCACCGCATCGGCCACCACCCGAGTGAGCAGGGTCGCGCTGCGGATGGCGTCGTCATTACCGGGAATCGGGTAGTCGACCTCATCTGGATCACAGTTGGTGTCCAGAATCGCCACCACCGGAATCCCCAGTTTGCGCGCTTCGCCGACGGCGATGTGCTCCTTCTTCGTATCGACAACCCAGACCGCGCTCGGCACACGGGCCATATCGCGTATACCACCTAGGGTGCGCTCAAGCTTGGCCTTCTCACGGGAAAGAACAAGCTGTTCCTTCTTCGTCCGGACCTCCGTGCCGCCGGTCAGCTCGATTTCCTCAAGCTCCTTCAGCCGCTGGAGGCGCTTGTAGACCGTCGAGAAGTTCGTCAGCATCCCGCCGAGCCAGCGCTCCTTGACATAAGGCATACCGACCCGCTGTGCCTGCTCTTCGATGGCTTCCTGGGCCTGCTTCTTGGTGCCGATGAACAGGACCGTACCGCCGTGGGCGACGGTCTCCTTCACGAAATCATAGGCGCGGTCGATGTAGGACAGCGTCTGCTGCAGATCGATAATGTAGATGCCATTACGTTCGGTGAAGATAAAGCGCTTCATCTTCGGATTCCAGCGCTTTGTCTGGTGCCCGAAGTGGACGCCGCTTTCAAGCAACTGCTTCATGGTGACGACAGCCATGGCTAGTCGCTCCCTTCCTGCGCCAGGCGGACCGGCGCACCTCGGTTGCAGGCCCCGACCGGCGACCGGGGCCCCTGACGCCCTGCTGGCCCCTACCACCGCGGGAACGGCGGACCGAGGAAGCCTTCCCCGCCATGCCGGGAAGGCGGGCAGAGAAAGGGCGCGTGGATTCAGCTCGACGGCACGAGCCGTGCCTTCGATCCTACGCCCACCCGCACCGCGCTTCTCGGCGGGTTGTCCACAGGCGTCATCCCAGGCGTGACCGGAAGCTCCGGCGCGGGCAGCGTGGCAGCCAGGGCAACCGCGCCCGCCCGACG
>NZ_CAKJTP010000014.1:20598-25473 GCF_917627335.1 Protofrankia sp. CiT1
CCACAGACCACAGACCACAGACCACAGACCACAAGGAACGCCATGATCCCGCCGTCCCGCTATCGAGCTCTCATCCTCGTCGTGGCCGTGCTGGCCGCCTTCGCTGTCACCAAATGGCCGCATGCGGCAGCTGATTTCCGTGCCCTGGCGGCAACCTCACCGTCCCCACCGTCACTGTCCCCACCATCACCATCTAACGTGACCACCATCGGCGCGGGCCCGATATCACCGGCACCCGCTGTGCGGGGCCTGCCGACATCACACTGGCGTACGCCGCTGGACGGCCCTCTGATCATTGGCCGGGACTTCGAACCGCCTGTCACGCCTTACGGTCCGGGCCATCGCGGTGTCGACCTGGTGAGCACGGTAGGTGCGCAGGTGCGCGCCGCAGCGTCGGGAACCGTTTCGTTCGCTGGCATGATTGCCGGACGCGGTGTTATCACGATCAATCACGGGTCGCTGCGAACGACCTACGAGCCGGTCACCCCGGTTGTCCCCGCAGGCCGGTCGGTGGCCTCCGGCGAGATCATCGGCCGGCTCGTCGGGGGACATCCCGGTTGTCCCGCCGGCGCCTGTCTGCACTGGGGCCTGCTCGATGGGCCGCTCTACCGCAATCCACTCAGCCTGCTGCCGCGTCGTCATCCCAGGCTGCTACCGGTCGGTTGAACCCACCTACCGACCCGGTTGCCGCTGTCAGGCCCGCGGGTGCCCCTGGTCAAACGCCGCGCGAAGCCGCTCCGGCGTCACATGGGTGTAGATCTGCGTGGTCGCGGGACTCGCGTGCCCCAACAGCTCCTGCACTGAACGCAGATCGGCACCGCCCTCCAGCAGATGGGTGGCGGCGGAGTGCCGAAGGCCATGGGGGGTCACCGGCCGGGCGCTGTGAGCCGCGGCCCGAGCGCTCAGGATACGCCGGACCGTTCGCGGGTCCAGCCGGCGACCGCGGGCGCCGAGGAACAGCGCCCGGCCGCTACCGGGCACCGCGAGTACCGGCCGGCCGATGTCGAGCCATGCTCGCAGCGCACGCCGCGCGGGCACGCCGAAAGGCACTGCCCGCTCACGCCCGCCCTTGCCCACCACCCGCACGAGTCGCCGTTCGTCATCAACATCATCAAGATCAAGACCGCACAGTTCACTGACACGGGTGGCGGTCGCATACAGCAGTTCGACAACCGTGCTGTCCCGCGTGTCGAGCGCATCCTGGCGAGGCCCGGTTGATACCGCCCGTGGGTCGGCCACCAGCATCTCCCATGCCTGGATGGCCGTCAGCACGGTTGGCAGTGCAGTCGACCGCCGAGGGCTCACGAGCCGATCGGCGACGTCCACAGGCAGCCAGCCGCGCCTTACCGCGAATGCGCTGAAGCCACGGGCGACCGACACTCGCCTGGCTACGGTGGCGGTGGCGGCACCGGCGGCGCGCATCGCCGTGAGCCAGCCGCGCAGCACGCCGAGGTCAAGCTCCGCCAGTTCACGGCAGCCCGCGCCACAAGCGAAGTCGCACAGATTACGGAGATCGGCTGTGTAGGCGCGGATGGTCTCGACCGACCGGTTCCGCTCGGTCGACAGGTACCTCAGGTATGCGCCGATCGCGGCATCCCAGGTAGCTCCATCATCACGGATAGCAATATCATCTACCATATAACCGACTATCCACCTGTCCGACCGTGCCCTGTCACAGCCGCCGCGTCAACATCGACGGGCGGCCCCAGCGAATGCACGATCATGCTCCTTCCCCGGCGTCCGGCGGAGACGGCGCGCCAGCCGACGGCGCTCGGCCCAACGCCGTCAGGCGATACCCACCGCCTCGTTGCTCCACCAAACCCTCCACAACCAGAGGGCCCATCAGCGCCTGCACGGTTTCCGGCCGCTCACCCACCCGCTCGGCAAGCACCGCCCCACCCACCGATCCCCGCGCCGGCATGACATCGAGCAGACGCCGGACCAGCTCGGGAAGGCCGTCACGGACGCCCGCCGGTACCGGCGGGTATCCGGCGAGCTCACCTACCGCGCCGATCTCCTCGCAGACCTCGGCGGCATCGGTGACCAAGACAGTCTGCTCACGGTGCGTCCGTAACAGACGATGACAGCCCACGCTCAGCGCGCTGGTGACCGGTCCTGGAACAGCCATGACCACACGCCCCAGCCGCCGGGCGTGTCGGGCCGTGTTCAGGGCACCGCTTCGATGGCCTGCCTCAACCAGAACCGTACCCCTGGCCAACGCGGCGATGATCCTGTTACGGGTCAGGAAACGGCCGCGGTAGGGAGGGCTACCCGGTGAGGCCTCGCTCAACAGCAGTCCGTTGTCGCGGATGCGCGTCAGCAGCTCCGTGTGAGCTCGTGGATAGGCGATGTCGACCCCGCCGGCAAGAACCGCGATCGTCGGCCCGCCTGCCGCCAGCGCACCGCGGTGAGCGGCCGCGTCAATACCAAAGGCCGCCCCGGAGACCACCGTCCAGCCCCGCTCCGACAGCCCCGAGGCAAGATCGGCGGTCACGGTCGTGCCATAAGGAGTGGCCGCGCGCGCCCCCACGACCGCCACCGCCCGCTCACACAGTTGGCCAAGGTCTCCATTTCCGTACACCCACAAGGCAAGCGGTTCGCCCGGTTCGGTGCGGGCATCGGCAGCGCGCATGTCGCGGAGCACGCTCAGCACGGACGGCCACTCCTCATCACCTGGGCAGAGCAACCGCCCGCCGAGGTTGTCCAGCAGGCGCAGATCCCGTACCGGGTCGACAGCGGGATGCCGGAGCCGCAGATCGGCCCAGACCGACGCCGCTCCGCGGCGGGCAACCTCAATGCTGATCTCTGGCTTGTCCGACCCGACCGCGCGTGCCAGAGCGACCCGCGCCAACCGCTCACCGTCGACAGTCACTGTGACCGCCCTGGCAGGCGCAGGTCCAGAGCCATCCCGAGCTGCGTCGGTCCGGGGCACGCCACGCCGGCAAGGTCCGCGAGCGTCCAGGCAATCCGCAGGACGCGGTCAAGACCCCGGGCGGTCAGCTGACCCGACTCGAAGACACGGTCTGCCAGCCGGGTCACGCTGGTCGGCAGCGGCCACAGCCGACGAAGCGCTGGACCGGGGATTTCGGCGCTGGTACGCCACGGTGTCCCAGCCAGCCGGCAGGCAGCGGCATCACGAGCGCTCTGGACACGTTTGGCCACCACCGCGGAGGTCTCCGCGTAGTTGTAGTCCGCCCGCAGCTCCGCGCGGCTCGGCGCGGCAAGCTCCACCTGCAGATCCACCCGATCGAGCAGCGGTCCCGACAACCGGGAGAGATAACGCCTGCGAACCAGGCTCGGGCAGTCACACAGCCTGGCCCCAGCGCCGCCCGCACGTGCGCAGGGGCACGGGTTCGCCGCCAGCACCAGCAGGAAGCGGGCGGGAAACCGGGCACTGATCCGGGCCCGCGCCAGCTCGATCACCCCGCTTTCCAGAGGCTGGCGCAATGCATCCAGGGTGAGGCGAGCAAATTCGGGAGCTTCGTCAAGAAACAGGACCCCCCGATGCGCCTGGCTGGCCAGCCCCGGTCGTAGCACGGTCGAACCGGCGCCGACGAGTGCTCCCGGCGTTGCTGAATGGTGCGGGCTGCGAAAAGGCGGCCGGACCACGAGCGGGCAGTCTGCCGGCAACAGCCCTGCGACCGAGTGCACCGCGGTGACCTCAAGAGCGGCTTCGGTGTCAAGCGCGGGCAACAGCCCCGGCAGGCGCTCCGCCAGCATGGTCTTGCCACTGCCCGGCGGCCCTTGCATGAACAGATGATGGCCGCCAGCCGCCGCTACTTCGACCGCCAGGCGACCGCGGGACTGGCCCGCCACATCGGCAAGATCGCCGACATCCTCGACGCTGGCCTGCGATGAATTCATCGTGATCATCGACGGTGGACCCGGCGTGAACTCACCGCGCAGGAGGCGCACCAGGCAGTCGAGGTCCTTCACCGGTTCAACGACGGCCCCAGGGACCAAGGCAGCCTCCGCGCCGTTCGCCTCGGGGACGACCACGCGTTCGAGACCTGCGCCGAGCGCGGCCAACACCGCAGGCAGCACCCCACGGACGGGCCGCAGCCGTCCGTCCAGCGCCAGTTCTCCGAGCAGCACCCGGCCGTGCAGGGATGTCGGGGGGATTGTGGCCGCCGCGCCGAGAACCGCGGCGGCCATCGCCACGTCGAACCCGCTCCCGGACTTCGGGAGAGTCGCCGGAAACAGCCCAACCGTGATCCGCTGGCTGGGCCAGGCCTGGCCCGAGTTGACGATCGCGGCACGGATCCGTTCCCTGGCCTCGTGCAGCGCCGCGTCCGGCAGCCCGACAAGAGTGAAGGCCGGCAGCCCGTTCGCAAGATCCGCTTCGACCTCGACGAGACGGCCGTGCACCCCCACGATGGCGACGCTGAACGCCCGTGCGAGCGCCATCAGAACGCCCCTCGCAGGTGTTCCACCCGAATCGGGCTGTCCCGGCGGCGGTACACCTCGACCACGTCGAAGCGCAGGACCGCCAGCTCATGTTCATGATCATGAAGCCACTGCGCGGCCACCCGGCGGATACGAGCGGCCTTGCCCGCAACCACAGCCTGCGCAGGTGTCCCGTACCGGTCGCTGGAACGGGTCTTGACCTCGCAGAACACCAGACACAAACCGTCCCGGGCGACGATATCGATCTCGCCGGCCGCGCAACGCCAGTTGCGGTCGAGAATTTCCATTCCGCCTTGCAGCAGATACCGGACCGCGGTGTCCTCACCGAACCGCCCGAGCGCATCCTTGACCCGCATCGCCCGCTCCCCTCCACAGGCGACGGACGCGCCCGTGGAGATCAGAGTGATCGGTGGGTCGAGCATTGGCGAACAATGATGATGTTCTGTGGACAACCTGAAGTTATCCACA
>NZ_CAKJTP010000014.1:25916-48801 GCF_917627335.1 Protofrankia sp. CiT1
CCGGCCAGCGCACGCTGACCATCAGAGCGACCGAATATCGACGATAAAGATCACCGATATTCGATGGTGATCAAAAATCAGAGCTCCGCCTTGGTCAGCTCCTCAACGTTGATGTCCTTGAACGTCACCACACGCACGTTCTTCACGAACCGTGCCGGCCGGAACATGTCCCATACCCACGCATCACGCAGAGTGAGCTCAAAAAAGACCTCACCCGCGCTGTTACGGACGTCGATCTGATAGTCGTTTGCAAGATAGAAACGACGGTCCGTCTCGATGACGTAGGAAAACAAACCGACGACGTCACGATATTCGCGATAGAGCTGGAGCTCCATCTCGGTCTCGTACTTCTCGAGATCTTCGGCGCTCATGCGCTCTCCATCGCGCTGCGTAGCCCGGTTCGTGTCACGACATCCTCCAGCCGCGACAGTCGTTCGCGTTGAGCTTCTGCCACATTGACATACGACATCCGATGCTGATCACACGGCCCGTAAGCGGCCAGTGCCGCGGCGTGCCCTGCCGTGACATACCCCTTGTGCTGCGCAAAATCATACTCGGGGTACGCAGAGTGCAGATCATTCATGATCCGATCTCTGGTCACCTTGGCAACGACGGACGCGGCGGCCACACAGGCCACCACTTGATCCCCCTTGAGCACGGCTGTGGACTCGACTCCCAAACCCGCCACCGCAAAGCCATCGGTCAGCACGTACCCGGGACGCCACGGCAGCCGAGCCACCGCGCGGCGCATTCCAGTGATGTTCGCCACATGCACACCCCGCAGGTCGATCTCGGATGCATCGATCACAACGGTCGTCCACGCCTGGGCGACACCAAGGATGTCGTCGAATACCTGCTCGCGCAGACGGGCGGACAACCGTTTGGAGTCGGCCAAGGTGCCGATGCTTCGCGATCCGCCCTTGGGGAGAACGACGGCCGCGACGACAAGAGGACCAGCGCACGCGCCCCGCCCGGCCTCGTCGACCCCGGCAACGGGCGCGAGCCCCCGGCGCCAGAGCGCACGCTCGTACCCCCACAGCCCGGCATCACGCCGGATCGTCGCCCTGGCCGGAGCGAACAGCAGTGGGCGGCTGGGTTGGACGCTGACGCCGTCGCCGCCGCGCGGGTCGGTCCGACCGCCGCTCGGGGCGATCGCCGTGCCGGGCTGATCCACCGTCGCCACCCGGGCTGCTCCTTCCGAGCGGTGATCGCCGATGCGATACGGCGACCCCGCCCACCGCCACCACGCCAGCCGCGGCCAGGCCGGCAACCGGGAGGCTGGCCGCCGGCAGACCGGTAGCGGTGGCAAAGATGTTCGGCGGAGACAAAATCGCCATCCGCCCCAGCGGCCAGACCCGCACAAAGGCACGACCGACAACCTTGCTTTCCGGGATGGTCCCGTTCACCCGTGAATCCGAGGACTCACTGCGATGGTCGCCCATGACCCACAGCTCGCCGGCAGGCACCTTCACCGGGGCGAACTCGCGCCCGGAGCCAGCCGGGCTGTTCTCATAGACGTACGGCTCATCGAGGGGCTTGTCGTTAACCGTCACCCGGCCCTGGGAATCGCAGCAGGCCACCGTGTCACCAGCCACGCCGATGACCCTTTTGATGAAGTCCTTGTCGCTGGGGGCACCGAGGCCGAACACACCCTGAACCGCACGCACGGCACGGGAGACAACGTTGCTCGGCGGGTCGATCAGGGTCTCCGCCCGCTCGAAGCCGGTGCCGTCGCCGTTGAACACGACAATCTCACCGCGGTGGACGTCCCTGAAGCGGTAGACGAGCTTGTTGACCAGAACCCGGTCGTTGACCAGCAGGGTCCGTTCCATCGAGACGGTCGGTATCCAGAACGCCTGCACGAGAAATGCCTTGATGACCAGTGCGAGCAGGAAGGCGACCAGTATGAGGACAGGCAGCTCACGGGCGAACGAGCCCCTCCCCCCGCGGCTGCGGCCCAATGCCCGGCGCGCGCGCCGGGTGGGTTCCTCGGCGATCGGATCCATCGCGACCGCCTGGGGTTCGCCAAGGGCGCCCCCGGTGACGGGAGCATCCCCGGCGACCGCGGGCTCGGCGCCCGCCACCGGGCCGGACGCGTCAGCCGGCGAGATCATGGTGTCTTCCCCAGCATTATTGCCCGCGACGGATCCCGCAAGGTCTCGCGCGCCGGGGCTGGCGTCGCCGCTCCGCTTCACCGTCTGCCCATTCGCCATCTGCCCACAGCCATCATCAGGCGGCCTCTGGCCACTGGGCGCGTCTGACGGATGCTCGATCGCCTCGCCCCCCACCCGAACGCTTCGCGTCTGTGCGGGCTCCTGCTCTCGATGCCAGAAAGCGTCCTGCCGTGTTGTCGTCGGTCCGGATAGCACACCGCTATCCGGACCTTCTCCGCCTTGCGGGCCACTTTCTGGATCATCGCCCACATCGACCACCGTCCATCAGACACGCCCTCGCCGGAACAGCACTGTCCCAGCGAGCCGGAAGACCCTGCTCGGCTCCACTCACCACGCCACCTCATGGGTTGGCCGGCCTCGGCCGAATTTGATGACCGTCACCGTGGTATCCGACAGGGGAGGGAAAGTGACCACCCTACGCGGGCCTGCTCCGGCAATAGCACGGTAACGCAGACATGGTGACGCATGGTCAACCTTCGCGCCAACCCACGCACACCTCAGCGTCCAGCCGGCCGACGCTTTTCCTTGATCTTCGCAGCCTTGCCACGCAGCTCACGGAGGTAGTACAGCTTCGCCCGTCGCACGTCTCCACTGGTCACGACTTCAATCTTGGACACGACCGGGCTGTGGACTGGGAAGGTCCGCTCAACCCCGACGCCAAAGCTGACCTTGCGGACCGTGAAGGTCTCGCGAACACCACCGCCCTGGCGACGAATCACAACGCCCTGGAAAACCTGGATGCGCTGGCGATTGCCTTCGACGACACGAACGTGGACCTTCAGGGTGTCGCCCGGCCAGAACTGCGGGACGTCGGTCCTCAGCGACGCGGCGTCGAGGCTGTCCAGGGTTTGCATGGCGGTCGCTTTCTCGCGGGGATGACAGGGATGAACCAGCTGCGGGCCAACCGCCACAAATGATCCACTGTCGTGGACCATGCTGCCACCCACCCAGGGGAGTTCCCGTCGGGACGACTGACGGCCGGACACCGCATCCTACTGTGCCATACGACCGGCCGGGTCGGTGCTGGCCGGGTCGGTGGCAGGATTCGCGTGGCGCCCACTATCGCGCGGGCCACCGTCTCGGCCCAGGTCGATGCCGGTCAGCAGATCTGGCCGGCGGTGCGTGGTCCGGCGCACCGCCGCCTCCCGGCGCCACCGGCTGATGGCCGCATGGTCACCGGAGCGCAGCACCGCGGGCACCTCGCGATCGCGCCACACGGGTGGCCGGGTATACACCGGCGGTTCCAGCAGGCCGTTCGCGAAGGAGTCGTCCGCGACGGACTCGGCGTTACCAACCACACCGGGCAGCAGGCGGGTGACCGCCTCCAGCATCACCAGCGTGGCGACCTCGCCCCCGGCCAGCACATAGTCGCCGATCGAGATCTCATCGTCGGCCCACTCGTCGATGACCCGTGCGTCAATG
The DNA here is from genome assembly GCF_917627335.1 of Protofrankia sp. CiT1. Taxonomy (NCBI): domain Bacteria; kingdom Bacillati; phylum Actinomycetota; class Actinomycetes; order Frankiales; family Frankiaceae; genus Protofrankia; species Protofrankia sp. CiT1. The sequence continues at coordinate 29,513 of NZ_CAKJTP010000014.1, forward strand.
CCCTCATACCGGCCGCAGCAGAACACCAGCCACGGTTCACCGGCCAGCCCGTCGGCATAGGCCTGGGTAAACGGCCGGCCCACCGGGGTCGGGACGATGATTCGCGGTGGCCGGCCACCGGCCGCGCCCGATCCGCTCACCTCGGTCAGTGCCGCCCACCACGGCTCCGGACGCATCACCATGCCCGGCCCCCCACCGTAGGGGGCATCGTCCACGGTCCGATGCGCATCGCTCGTCCACTGCCGGAGATCATGCAGGTGAACGTCAAGGATGCCCCGGTTACGCGCCCTGCCTACCAGCGACAGTTCCAGCGGGCTGAGATACTCAGGAAAAATCGTGATAATGTCGACACGCACGGCTACTCCAGATCGAACAAGCCCGGCGGCGGGTCGACCACGAGACGACCGTCGAGCACATCGACCCTGGGGACGATCTCACGCACGAACGGGATCAGCACTTCGCGCCCGTCGGCTCGGTCGACCGCGAGCAGCTCCCCGGCCGGCGTGTGGACCACGTCGACAACCACACCGACATCCATGCCGGCTACGGTGGACACCCGCAGCCCGACCAGGTCACGGTCCCACCAGAAGTCGTCCGGATCATCATCGCCGTCCGCGGCGGCACCCACGGCGCTGGGCGCGATGGTGAGGATCTGTCCCCGCAGGGCTTCGGCTGCGCTACGGTCACCGACCCCCCTGAAGCGCAGGAGCAGGCGGCCGGCATGCCAACGGGCCCCGGCAACCACCAGCGGAGCGGCGGCCGGCGTGTGGCCGGGAAAGCTCGACCCCGGCGCGAAGCGCCGGTCCGGAAGGTCCGTTCGAACATCGATCGTCACCTCCCCGCGCACACCGTGGGGACGGCCGATTCGACCGACCACGACCGGTTCATCCGCCGGGCGGTCCACAACCTGCCGGCTACCGGTCGACGTCGACGACGTCGACACGCAGACCCCGGCCACCCACCCCGGCCATGACTGTCCGGAGCGCGCGCGCGGTCCGCCCGCCGCGCCCGATCACCTTGCCGAGATCGTCGGGATGCACGCGGACCTCCAAGGTCCGGCCTCGCCGACCCGACTGCATATCGACGCGTACATCGTCCGGGTGGTCGACGATGCCCCGAACAAGATGCTCGAGCGCGGCCTCCAGCACTTACTGCCCCGCCGGAGTCGATGCCTCGGCCGCCGGCGCGCTCTGCTCGCCCGCGGGTGCTTCGTCCGTGCCCTTCTTGGCCTTCTTGGGAGTGGTGGCAGGCTTGTCGCCAAGGCCCGCGGCGGCCCGAGCCGCGGTCTGGAAGGCCTCCCGCTTGTCGGGCTTGGGAGCCGCGACCTTCATCGGCGGCGGCGCGGGCAGCCCCTTGAACTTCTGCCAGTCACCGGTGACCTTGAGGATCGCGAGTACTGGCTCGGTCGGCTGAGCGCCCACACCGAGCCAGTACTCGGCGCGTTCGCCGTCCACCTTGATGATGCTCGGGTCGGACTTGGGATGATACTGCCCGATCGCCTCGATGACCCGGCCGTCTCGCTTGGTGCGGGCGTCCGCGACGACGATCCGGTAGTGCGGCTCGCGCATCTTGCCGAGGCGCTGAAGTTTGATCTTGGTTGCCACGATTGTCGAACTGCTCCAGACGTACGTCAGTAGCCACCAGAATGCCACGGTGGGGACGCGGGATACCGGCGGCTGGGTTTTCGGAGCGTCAAGGCGGCGGAGAGGGTCACCGCGACGACGCCGATGGTAAGGAACCCATGTCGTGCTCATAGTTTGCCAGATCGTGGACGCCGATACTCCCCAGGGCCTTTGGAGCCAACGCCTTCAGTCGATCCTGGCAGGTCAGCGCTGCTTGCCGCGGCGCTGACCGGGCGGTGGACCCGCCGGGGGGAAGCCACCACCGCGCATCAGGGCGGACAGGTCAGGCATGACGCCGTCGCCAGGTCCGGCCGCGGGCAGGCCACCGCCGGCCCGCCGCGCCTCAGCCGCGGCCTGCTCCGCCTGTGTCTGCGCGGCACGAGCGGCCGGATTGCCCTTGCGGTTCGCGCCCTTTCCCTTCTTGCTCGCCTTACGGTTGGCCGCGGCTCGGCCGCGCTGCCCGCCGCCGGGCACACCCATACCACCAGCCATCTGTTTCATGACCTTGCGCGCCTCGTCAAACCTGTCAAGCAGCTGGTTGACCTCAGTGACAGTCACCCCGGAACCGCGGGCCACCCGGGCCTTGCGGGAAGCCTGGAGAATCCGTGGGTCCTGCCGTTCAGCCGGGGTCATCGACCGGATGATCGCGACTACCCGGTCAACGTCACGTTCACCGATCTGGGACAGCTGCTCCTTCATCTGCCCCATACCAGGCAGCATGCCGAGCAGGTTGGCGATCGGCCCCATCTTGCGGACGGCGAGCATCTGGTCGAGGAAATCCGACAGGGTGAACTCCGAGGCGGCCATCTTCGCCGCCATCGCCTCGGCCTGGTCGGCCTCGAAGGCCTTCTCCGCCTGCTCGATAAGGGTGAGAACGTCGCCCATGCCCAGGATGCGCGACGCCATCCGCTCCGGGTGGAAGACGTCGAAGTCCTCCAGCGCCTCACCGGTGGAGGCGAACATGATCGGCTTACCGGTCAGGTGCGCGACCGACAGCGCGGCACCACCGCGAGCGTCACCGTCGAGCTTGGTGAGCACCACCGCGCTGAAACCGACGCCGTCAGCGAAGGCCTGTGCGGTGGCGACGGCGTCCTGACCGATCATCGCGTCGACGACGAACAGGATCTCGTCCGGCGACGTCACATCGCGGATGTCCGCAGCCTGCCGCATCATCTCGGCATCCACGCCAAGACGGCCGGCGGTGTCGACAACAACCACGTCGTGCAGGCGACGCCGCGCGTGTTCCACGGCGTCGCGCGCGACCGCCACCGGGTCACCCACCCCGTTGCCGGGCTCGGGCGCGAACACGTCGATCCCGGCTCGGGCGGCCACAACCTGAAGCTGCGTGACCGCGTTCGGACGCTGCAGGTCGGCGGCGACCAGCAAGGGGGTGTGCCCCTGGGCCGCAAGCCAGCGACCGAGTTTGCCGGCAAGCGTCGTCTTGCCCGTGCCCTGCAGGCCGGCGAGGAGGATGACGGTGGGGGGCGTCTTGGCGAACCGCAGGGTAGCCGCGGCACCACCCAGAATAGCGATCAGTTCTTCATTTACGATCTTGACTACCTGCTGGGCCGGGTTCAGCGAAGCCGAGACCTCCGCTCCCATTGCCCGTTCGCGCACGGCCGCGATGAAGGCACGGACCGCCGGCAACGCGACGTCGGCCTCCAGCAACGCCACCCGGATCTCCCGGGCGGTGGCATTGATGTCAGCCTCGGACAACCGCCCCTTGCCGCGAAGCGACGAGAAAGCCTTGTCGAGACGGCTGGACAGGGTGTCGAACACGCGCACACTCCGAGATCGCTGGCGAACCGCAGCTCTCAGGGTACGCACCAGGACGGGGCGAAGGCCGGCGAGTCCGCGGCTTGCGGCCCTTCACCTCTGCGACAGGCAGCCCGGCGAGGTACACCCACACGGTGATCATGGCACAGATCCGCCGCTGTCACCGCCCTCCACAGCGAGGATGGCGGGAACACCTCGCCGGGCATAACATCCCGGCCATCGGGTCCGGCCGGGCCATGAACCTCACCTCGGCACTGTAGGTCGCCCGCACGCCGGGTGAAAGAGCCTTCCCGTGGCCACGGTGTAGGCCTGGGCAGGGAGCCGAGCGGGAGAAGCCGAGCAGCGAATCCGGCTGGCTCTTCCGGTCAGCTCGCGGCCTCTCCCAGCAACGCGTCGACGAACGCCTCCGGATCGAACGGCGCGAGGTCGTCAGGCCCCTCCCCCAGACCGACGAGTTTCACCGGTACCCCGAGCTCCCGCTGGACCGCGATCACGATGCCGCCCTTGGCAGTCCCGTCGAGCTTGGTGAGCACAACGCCTGTGATGTCCACCGCACGGGTGAACACCCGGGCCTGTTCCACGGCGTTCTGGCCGGTCGTCGCGTCCAGCACGAGCAGAACCTCGTCAACGGGACCGATCTTGGTTACCACGCGTTTGATCTTGGCAAGCTCGTCCATGAGACCGGTCTTGGTGTGCAGACGCCCAGCGGTGTCCACCACCACGGTGTCCGCTCCGACAGCGATGCCTCGTTTGGCGGCTTCAAAGGCGACCGATGCCGGGTCCCCGCCCTCGCCGCCGCGTACCGTCTGCGCCCCGACCCTGCTCCCCCACGTTTCCAGCTGGTCGGCGGCGGCGGCCCGGAAGGTGTCGGCCGCGCCCAGCACCACCGTACGGTTGTCCGCCACCAGCAGACGGGCGATCTTTCCACAGGTCGTGGTCTTGCCGGTACCGTTCACCCCGACCACGAGGATGTTCGCGGGCCGGCCGTCCACGGCCGAGTGCAGCGTACGGTCGGTGCTGGTACCAATCTGGGCAAGTAGCTCGTCGCGCAGCAGCACACGCACATCCGCGGGCTGGCGGGCACCGAGAACCTTGACCCTTGTGCGCAACGACTGGACCAGTTCCTGGGTAGGCGCCACCCCGACATCGGCGACCAGCAAGGTCGTCTCGACGTCCTCCCAGGCCTCCTCGTCGAGGTTGTCCCGGGACAACAACAGCAGCAGCGTGCGGCCCAGGCTGTTCTGGGACCGCGCGAGCCGCTCGCGCAGGCGGATCAACCGGCCGGCGGCTGGGGCCGGCACCTCCCGTTGAGCTTCCCGCTCAAGTTCCAGTTCGTACGGTTCAGCTTCACCCGCGGCCTCGGCCTCGGGTGCGGGTGCGGGGATGTCAACGGTCTCGACCGTCCGCCTCGGGGTGTCTCGGGGGATCTCGGCGTCGTCACCCACCCCGGGCTGGTAGTCCGTACCCGGGTGCGGCCGGCCCCGGGTGGGGGTGCTTCGACTTCGGCGGCGGGTGCCCACCAGCAGGCCGGCGGACGCGACAAGACCGAACACGACGATCGCGATGATGATGAGGACGTACTCCACGCATCCGATCCTGACAGACCAGGCAGCCCGTTTCTCAGGCCGAAGCGCGTTCCCGGAGCCGTTGACTGATCACCGTGGTGACTCCGTCCCCACGCATCGACACACCGTAGAGCGCGTCCGCAATCTCCATCGTACGTTTCTGATGGGTAATAATGATCAACTGAGATTTCTCCCGCAGGCCTTCCAGCGCCGTCAGCAGGCGGCCGAGGTTACGGTCGTCAAGGGCGGCCTCGACCTCGTCCAGCACGTAGAAGGGCGACGGCCGGGCACGAAAGATCGCGAGCAGCAGGGCAATCGCCGTCAACGATCGTTCACCGCCCGACAGCAACGACAGACGCTTGACCTTCTTGCCCGGTGGCCGTGCCTCCACCTCGATGCCAGTGGTGAGCATGTCATCGGGATCGGTGAGCACGAGTCTGCCGTCACCGCCGGGGAACAGGGTCGCGAAGACCGTCTCGAACTCGCGCGCGGTGTCCTCGAAGGCCGCGCGGAAGACCTCTCGGACCCGTTCGTCGACCTCGGCGACGACCAGCAGGAGGTCGCGGCGGGTGTTCTTGATGTCGTCGAGCTGTGTCGAGAGGAACGCCGCGCGCTCCTGCAGGGCTTCGAACTCCTCGAGCGCGAGCGGGTTGACCTTACCCAGCCGGGCGAGCTGTCTCTCGGCCGCGGCCGCCCGCGCCGCCTGGTCAGCGCGGTCGAACGCGACGGCCTCGCCGTCCGGGGTGTCCGGCGGTACGGGCACGTGCGGTCCGTACTCGCCAACAAGATCGTCAACGGCTATCCCGTGCTCGTCGAACGCCTTGGCCTCCAGTGTCTCCACCCGCAGGCGCTTTTCGGCACGGGCGAGCTCGTCGCGGTGGGCATCATCACGCAACGCGGCGAGCTCGCCGGCACGTGTCCGTACCTGCTCGCGGACGGCGGCCAGATCGGCCTCGGTCCGCAGCCGCCGCGCCTCGGCCTGGCCACGTTCGGTGTCAGCGGCGGCCAGCGAGTTCTCCAGCGCCGCGAGAACATGACCGGCAGCGTCGGCCACAGCCGCGGCAACGGTCGCCTGGCGCTCCCGCACCTCCCGTCGCCGGGCCGCCGCCAGCCGCGCGGCCCGTTCGTTCGCGGCGGACCGGACCAACGCGGCCGCGCGGCCGGCCAGCGCCCGAGCCCGTTCCTCACTGGTACGCACCGCAAGCCGGGCCTCGACCTCCTCGCCGCGCACGGCTGAGGTCGCGGCCGCAAGCCGGTCGCGCTCAGCTGGCGACCGGTCACCGACGTCAGGTTCCGAGGAGGTCGCGGCCAGCATCGCCTCCAGCTCCGCCAAGGCACCGTATGCCTGGTCGCGAGCGGTTTCGGCCTGCATCCGGACCCGTTCGAGACGTTCGATCTCAGCGGCTCCCGACCGGTTCGCCCGCTCCAGCTGGGACAGTTGTTCGGACAACGCCCGGTGACGGGCGTCCGCTCCATGCAGCGCCGCTGACGCGTCGTCGATCCCACTTCTGGCCCGCTTCACCTCCTCGGCGGCGGCGGCGACGGCCCCGCGGGCACGCTCACCGCTGCTGGCCGCCGCAAGCATCCGGGACTCCGCCTCGTCCGCCGCGGCCTGAAGCTCGAGCAGGGACGGCGCTCGGGCACTGCCGCCGGTGGCGAGTTCAGGCCCGATCACGTCACCAGCCCGGGTGACCGCTCGGATGCCAGGATGTTCACGGACAAGCTCAACGGCGGCTGTGAGGTCGGCAACCACGATAGTGGCGGCCAGCAACCGGGCCACTCCCGCGGCGTAGCGCGGGTCGCTGACCCGCACGAGGTCCACGGCGGGAACCCCACCGCGACGGGCGTCCGCCGACAGGGCCATGACCGGGTCGGTCCCGCACCCGTCGGCGACCGGGCCGTCGCCGCTCGGCCGGCCGGCGACCAGCAGTGACGCGCGCCCCGCGTCGGCCGCGCGAAGCCACTCGAACGCGGCAGCGGCATCCTCGACAGCACCGACCGCGACGGCGTCGGCAGCCGGACCCAGGACGGCTGCCATCGCGGTCTCGGCCCCTGGCTCGACCGCCAGCAAGGCGGCGAGGCGGCCCAGGACGCCGGTGGGCCTGGCGGGAGCGCCGTCCGACCGGGCAGCGCCGTTGTCCCGCTCGCCGCCGGCGGCGGCCAGCAGCGCGGCGGCGCCGTCCTTCGGCGTCAGCGACAGGATGAGCGCCTCCCCGCGGGCCTGCCAGGAAGCCCGGTCGCGTTCGGCGGAACGCTCCTGCGCACGCACATTCTCCAGCCTCGCCGTCGCGTCCGCATGGACCGCCACGGCCTCGGCATGTCTCGCGGTGAGCTCGGAACGGGTCGTCCGCATCCGGGCGAGTTCTGACTCCAGCGCGACACGCTGGTCACTTGTTTCGCCACCGCGCTGCCGGGCGGCGTCCACGGCCTCGGATATCCGGACGATCTCAGTCTCAGCACTGGCGGCGCGGGAGCGAGCCGCCTCCACCCGCCCGGCCAGCCGAGCCAGGCTCTCCCGTCGGCTTGAGGCCTCCCGCGCGGCAGCCACAAGCGCCTTTTCCTCACCGGCCAGTGCTGTCTCCAGCGCGGCCCGGCGGGCGACGACCTCGGCGAGGTTGTCACGATCGGCATCCAGCCGCACGCCGAGAGCGTTCTCCTGTTCCCGGACTGCCGCCGCCTCCTGCTCCAGCTGCTCGGGATCCCGCCCACCGCGTTCTTCCTCGGACCCGGAGCGCAGCAGCCGGACCCGCTCGGCCGCGAGTGACCGGGTACCTCGGACGCGCTCCCGAAGGGATGCCAGCGCGTGCCAGACCTCACCTGCGGCAGCGGCCTGGGGGGTCACCGCCGCCAGCTCCGCCGCCAGGATCTGCTCCCGCCGCTGGCCGTCGGTATATGCCTGCCCGGCCGCCGCGAGGCGGACCCGCAGCGCTTCTTCATCCCTGGTGTCAGCCGCGATGTCACCGCGGGCGGTGACGATGTCGTCGGCCAGCAGGCGCAGCCGTGAGTCACGCACCGCGGCCTGGATGACACCGGCCTTACGGGCGATTTCCGCCTGCCGGCCCAGCGGGCCCAGCTGGCGCCGCAGCTCGGCGGACAGATCCGTCAGGCGGGTGAGATTGGCCGCCATCGCCTCCAGCTTGCGCAGGGCCTTTTCCTTGCGCTTGCGGTGCTTGAGGACGCCAGCCGCCTCCTCGATAAAGGCGCGCCGGTCCTCCGGGCGGGCGTGCAGAACCGCGTCAAGCTGGCCCTGGCCAACGATCACATGCAGCTCGCGGCCGATCCCAGAGTCGCTCATGAGTTCCTGGATGTCCAGCAGCCGACACGAACTACCGTTGATCGTGTATTCGCTCTCGCCGCTACGGAACATCAGACGACCGACCGTCACCTCGCTGTAGTCGATAGGCAGCGCGCCGTCGGTGTTGTCAATGGTGAGCAGGACCTCGGCGCGGCCCAGCGGCGGGCGCGACGGTGTGCCGGCGAAGATGACGTCCGACATCGTCCCGCCGCGCAGCGCTTTGGCGCCCTGCTCGCCAAGGACCCAGGCCATCGCGTCGACGACGTTGCTCTTGCCCGAGCCGTTCGGCCCCACAACACAGGTGATGCCGGGCTCGAGGTGCAGGGTCGTCGAACTCGCGAACGACTTGAAGCCCCGCAGGGTAAGGCTCTTGAGATGCACCTGTCTCCGGAGCTGTCGGAGGGGACGGAACACCAACGATACTGCCAGCTTCACTACCAGCAGGATCCGGCAAATGAGCCCCGGCAGCACGAAGGGACGTTCCCCACGAGGAGAAACGTCCCTTAACTCCCGCTACGGATTCGGGAGGATCAGGTCAGCGCGGGCTCTGCTTCAAGCGCGCGAAGCTCGTCAGAGACATCAACGCCTTCAAGCGCATCCGTAAGAGCACGAGAACGCGCAAGCTCGTCTTCCAGTTCTGCTACACGTGCACGAAGTCGGCGTACCTCATACGACAAACGAACATCGTTGCCAGAGCCGACGTGGCCGAAAAGGGCCTTCGCCATGATGATGGTCCTCCACGATGAGTGACCGAGCGGGTGCGGGACGCGCTGCAACCCACCGATGAAGAACCGGGATAGATCACACGACGCGCCAGACAATGAACTCAGGATCGCACGCGAAGTAGCCGAATGTCAAGACGATGCCATACCCGGACGGCTCCCGATGGCATTTTGTCGAGATGAGGACACCTCGTCATCGCCCAACCGTCGACACAGATCATTTCCGGGTAAAATTTGACAGATCACCCTTCGCCTGCGACCAGGAGAACGTGACCTGAGTCGTCAGACCTGGTGTGTGCCCGGCCCGCAACATCTCCAGGAGAGCCTCGCAAGCGGCTCGCGAACCTTCCGCAACGATCTCGACCCGGCCATCTGTGAGATTCGTCGCCGAACCCACCAGGCCGAGCCGGCGCCCACGGGAACGGACATAAGCCCGAAAACCAACGCCCTGAACCCTCCCTGACACCCACGCTGTCAACCGGGCCGGCGGTTCAGACCCGGCGGACGTATTGTGATCATTTCGATCCGGCGGCTCCGCGGGAACATCACACATGGGCACGATAGGCTACCGGCCCATTGTGAATACCATGCGTTCGCCCCGATCCCGTCAGCTCCGGGTGCCCCTGCCCGGCGGCCGACGAGCCGTCATGACGATGGTCAGCGCCATCATCATCCCCGCGGCGCTGTCACTCAGCGGTTGCGGCCAGAGTTTCAGCCAGGATGGCGGCATCCTGCCGGTGCCCCAGGCCAGCACGGAGGGCCTACGCAGTGCCACACCGGCACCGGCACCAGCCGCGCCCAACGAGATCATTGGTCCGGGCTACGCCCCGCCCCGCACCTCAGGTCCCACCCAGACCGCGGTACCCAACCTCCCCGGCGGCAAGCTGTAAAACGGCCTTCCTCTGGGTCCACGGCACTGCCGCGGACCCAGAGGAAACTACCAACGTCCCCTTCTCGGCCGTGGTTGACAGCCTGGACAGCTGAAACTGGACCGGTTCATGAAGGCATCCCGACGGACGGGCGTCCGGCATCGTGAACATGGCTGACCGGTCCGCCCATAGACCTCCAGCGAACGGTCGAACCGGCCGCTCACACCATTGACTGATACATAGAGCGAGTCGAAGGAGGTCCCGCCCGCGCACAACGCGGCGGTGAGAACCTCACGTGCCGCATCCAACAAGCGGCAGAGCTCACCGCGGGTAAGCGTCTCAGTCGGACGCGCATAATGCAGCCTCGCCCGCCACAGGGATTCATCGGCGTAGATGTTACCGATACCGCCGACAAGGGTCTGATCGAGTAACGCGCGTTTGATTCCGGTCCGGCGGCGGCGAACGGCCGCGACGAACTCCGTGTCAGAAAAACCCGGGTCCAGGACATCCAGCGCGATATGCGCAATCGGTTCCGGCACACCCGCACCGGCGGGGACAACCGCAAGACCGCCGAAGGTGCGCTGATCGACAAATCGCAGTTCCCGACCAGCGTCGGAGAACGTGAAACGAATTCGGAGGTGGGTCTCGGCGGGTTTGGTCGCGGGCACCGCGAGAAGCTGGCCGCTCATGCCGAGATGAGCGAGCAGCGCCATTCCATGACCGAGATCCAACCACAGATACTTCCCCCGCCGGTGTACGGCAAAGATCGTACGGCCCGCAAGCACCGCCACGAAGTCAGCGGTCCCAGCGGCGTGCCGCCGGACAGCCCGGGGGTGCGCAACCACGACCTCCGCGATCGTCCGGCCGACCAGCGCCTGTTGCAGGCCGAGCCGAACGACCTCGACCTCCGGAAGCTCAGGCATGGCGGAAAGGGCAGCGGCGGATCAGCGGTTACCCGTGCGCACAGCCGTCTCAGCGCGGCTGTCCGCCGGATCGCCGTCATCCCGCTCTGCGCCGGCCAGCCCGTCGGGATGACAAGGATCGGCCGAACGCGCCTCCAACGCCTCGAAGGCGGCGGCGGCGGCGCGCTGCTCAGCCTCCTTCTTGCTCCCACCGTCACCATGGCCGAGGATTTCACCGGCCACGACGGCGCGGGCGGTGAACCGCTTGGCATGGTCCGGCCCGAACTCATCCACCTCGTACTCGGGCGGACCCAGCAACAGCACGGCGGTCCGTTCCTGCAACGAGGTTTTCCAGTCCAGCCCGGCACCCCGGCCGGCGGCCACGTCCAGCAGCGGGTCGAACAACCGGTGGACGAACTGGGACGCGACCTGCAGGCCGTCCAACCCGCCAGCCGACAGGTAGACCGCGCCAATCAGCGCCTCAAGGGTGTCCGCGAGGATGCTGGCCTTGTCCCGGCCTCCGGTGGTCTCCTCACCACGGCCCAACAGCAGGTACGGACCGATGCCGTTCTCCCCCAGCGTGCGGGCGACACCAGCGAGCGCACGCATGTTGACTACGGACGCGCGCTGCTTGGCGAGCTGTCCTTCCGGCAGGTCCGGATGACGGTGGAACAGGGCGTCGGTGACGACAAGGCTGAGCACGGAGTCCCCAAGGAACTCCAGCCGTTCGTTGGTCGGCAGGCCGCCCTGCTCGTAGGCGTATGAGCGGTGCGTAAGAGCCCGTTCGAGCAGGCCGACGTCGACCGGCACACCGAGCGCGGCCATCAGGCCGTCTCTGGGCGCGGGCGGTGGCAGGCCGCGGGTCATGCCGGCAGCCCGGCACGGATCCGGCGGTGGGTGACGAGCTCGGCGAGAGCCGCCCGCTGGCGCGGCACCCAACCTGCCTGATGTGCGGCAACCGCCTCGGCAATCGCGTGCGTGACTCCGGCCGCGGCCCCCTCGGGCCTGCCATCCACGACGACCACAATCCCGTCAACACCGACCACGAATGCTCCCTCCCACGGCTGCCACCCCGACGACGTCCGCGGTAGCTGACCGACAACCTGCGCAACCGCTCGCAGAACCGACACCAGGACCGCCCCGGTGAAACCATCACTGAGCACGACGTCAACGCTCCCGCCGGCCACCACCGTGGCCGCCTCGACAGCGCCCACGAAGTCAAACCCCAGCTCGGCGATAAGATCGCCGACGCTCCCAGCAGCCGGTCGGCCCGGATCAGCCGGCCCCGCGGACAGCAGGCCGACCCTGGGCCGCGCCACACGCAGGCGGATTGTGGCGTAGGCCGCTCCGAGGACCGCGCACTGGGTGAGCTGGTCGGCGCTGATGTTCACGCCGGAGGCCGCGCCAGCATCCAGCAGGACCCTCGGCTCGGACGGCGAGCCGACGACCACGGCAAGTGCCGGCCTCGTCGCCCCCGCGAGCGGGCCGAGGGTGAACGTCGCCGCGGCTGTGGCCGCGGCGACCGGGCCGGCCGACACCATGGCGTCGGCCACGCCGTCCCGCAACAGACGGGCCGCGACCCGCACCGTGGCGTCCCGCCTCGATCGCACCGCACGGGTCGCGTCCACGCCGGCACCTACCGTATAAGAAGCATCAACGATCCGTAGCCGGCTCTCGGCGTGCAGGCCGCGCTCGCGCAGCAGCGGCCCAGCGACCCGGGACGGGCCGACCAGGCTGACATTCAGGGTCGCGTCAGCGGCAAGCGCATGACCGACACCGTCAACGACCAGCTCCGGCGCGCCGTCTTCACCGGGCAGATCAACCGCCACATGTGTCACACCACTGAGAGCGCTTGGCAATAGGGGACGCGGTGTCGCGGGGCTGGGGCACGCACCTCGCCGCATCGCTCCCCGTCCATCGCTGCGCGATGGACGGGTACCCCGGCTCGTCGGTCGCCACCCAGCACCAGGGTGGCTCCCTTCTCCGCCTTGCGCCGCACACACCCCAGCCCCGCTCCTTGATCCACACCCCTATTACCGGGCGCTCTTAGACGTCGATGACCTGTCGATCGTTGTAACGACCGCAGGTCGGGCAGACCGTGTGCGGCCGGACCACGTGGCCGCGTGGGCACTTGGCCAGAGCGGGGGTCGTTGCCTTCCACTGAGCCCGCCGAGAGCGGGTGTTACTACGCGAGGTCCGGCGCTTCGGGACGGCCACTAGTCCTTCTCCTTGTTATCGATCAATGCTGAATTCTCGACCAGCGATGGAAGTGCCGCCCACCTGGGGTCGACCTGTTCATGGGTATGGCCAGGCTCAAGGTCGTCCAGTCGCGCGCCGCAGTCGACGCACAGACCCGCACAGTCCGGCCGGCAGCAGGGTGACAGCGGCAGGTTGAGCACCAACGCGTCACGCAGCGCCGGAAGCAGATCAATATGGTCGTTCACGATCTGCGGACAGTCGTCGTCATCGACGTCGCCCACGACCCGGTCGGGATAGTAGAACAGCTCCCGGATGTCAACCGCCGCCTCGTCCTCGAAGGGGTCGAGACAACGCGAGCACTCGCCCGCCAACGGCGTGGACGCCGTGCCGCTGACCAGCACGCCTTCCATCACGGATTCCAGCCGCACAGCCAGCTCAATAAGCGCGCCCGGCGAAACCTTGATCATTTCGTTTCCCAGCTCCGCCGGCGCGGGAACCTGTGTCACGACATGCTTCATGGAACCCGCGCGACGGCCCAGCTCGCGAATGTCAAGTACGAGCGGGCCACGAGGGCTCCGGCGATGGGATGACGGCCCGGTCATGGGTGGAGTGCCTGTCCTTGCCACGAAAATACTGGATTCACAACTCTCGAACATCACAAAACGACAGACTCGGCCCGGACTCAGCTCAGGTTCGGATGGCTGCCCCACCCGCCGCTCCGGACGCAGACCGCAAGCTTATCCGATCGTCCAGGCTGGCGGCGGTGCGGCCGTCGTGACTCCTCGCCAACCGGCGGGACCGACCACGCTCGGCTACAGGGAGCGAGGCGAGACCTCTGGGCGGCGCCCCTCGAAGGCCGCGAGCTTCCCGGCGACGCGGGCGCCGGGCTCCGGCCGGGCGGCCTTGGCCGCGTCCCGCGAACGCGGCCAGTGGTTCAGTGGTTCAGCTATCGCGCCACCGTTCGCCCACTACCGTTATCGCGCTACTGGGCGAGACGCTCCCGCAACTGCTTGAGTACAAGATCCGGCACCAGCCCGGAGACGTCCCCGCCGTAGGTGGCGACCTCCTTGACCAGGCTTGACGACAGAAAGGCGTACTGCGGGTTCGTGCTCATGAACAGGGTTTCGACGCCCGCGAGCGAATGGTTCATCTGGGCCATCTGCAGTTCGTAGTCGAAGTCACTGACCGCGCGCAGGCCCTTGACGATGGCCTGGATGCCACGGGCCCGGCAAAAGTCGACAAGCAGGCCATGAGAGGACTCGACCAGCACGTTGGAATGCTCGCGCGCCGCCTCACGGATCAGTTCGATCCGCTCGTCCACGGTGAAGAGGTTGGCCTTGCTCTTGTTGATGAGCACAGCCACGACAACCTCGTCGAAGAGCCGGCTGGCACGGCCGATGATATCAAGGTGACCGTTGGTGACCGGGTCGAAGGAACCAGGACAGACAGCCTTTCTCATGATCCGAAACCGTACCAGAGCGTCGCCTCGCCATACGTCCGATTACGTATCGCAACAAGACCATCTGGCCAGTCGAACTGCCCACCGCGCCGCGATCGCTCCACAACACATATACCATCTGGACACAGCCAGGAATGGGCAAGCAGGCGAGTGAGCACGGCTGTCAACTCTACGTTAGACACATTATACGGAGGGTCCAGAAACACCACGTCAAAAGCATGCCCAGGTATGGTCTCCACCACACGCTGAACAGGCTGGCAGATGATCTCCGCGCCGGTGAGCCCAAGGGTCGCGGCGTTCGCGCGCAGCGTGTGGGTAACAGCGGGCTCCTGATCAACGAGCAGGGCGTGCGACGCCCCCCTCGACAACGCTTCGAAGCCGACCGCGCCGCTGCCAGCATAGAGATCGGCGAACCGCGCGCCGCGCAGCTCCACAATCGATGTGAGCGTGTTGAACAGCCCCTCCCGCGCCCGGTCCGATGTCGGGCGGGTCCGCTCGCCCGGCGGTACCCGGATGGGTCGCCCGCGCGCGGTACCACCGATGATCCGCGTCATCCCTTCTCCAGATAGGCGGCCGTACTCTCATCGAGCGTCGCCGCGAGTGCGGCGGCCAGGGCCGGCTGCGCCGACAGCTGCGGATCAACGCACATCAGGGCCGTCGCCTCGTCCCGCGCGGACCGGATCAGTTCCTCATCCTTGAGCAGCTCCAGCAGGCGCAGCGATCGGCGACCACCGGACTGGGCCGCGCCCAGCACGTCGCCCTCGCGCCGCTGCGCGAGGTCGAGGCGGGCGAGCTGCGCACCGTCGGCGGTGGCGGCCACCGCGGCCAGCCGCTCCCAGGCGGGCGATCCGTGTTCGGCCTCGGTGTACAGCAGGCACCACCCAGGCGCGCTGCCACGCCCAACCCGGCCCCGCAGCTGATGCAGCTGGGAAATGCCGAAACGGTCGGCATCCGCGATGACCATCACGGTCGCGTTGGGCACATCGACCCCGACCTCGATCACCGTGGTGGCCACGAGAACATCGATGTCACCCGCCGCGAACTTCGTCATGACCTCGTCCTTGTCATCCGGGCGCAGGCGGCCGTGCAACGCCGCGGCCCGGAGCCCGACGAGCTCGGTGTCACGCAACGCCGGGAGCAGGTCGAGCACGGCTGCGCTCGGCCTACGCCCGTCCTCGGACCCGGCCGTGGCGTCCCACGTGTCCCCGTCGATCATGCCTGGCGGCGCACCGCCGGAGAAAGCGGCCAAGGAGCCAGGCAGGACGCCATCGGCGGCATCGGGCGGAGCGTCGGCGGCGGCATCATCCTCGCCGATCCGCGGGCAGACGACATACGCCTGATGGCCCTTGGCAACCTCGTCCCGGACACGGCCCCACATCCGGTCCGTCCAGACCTTGTTGGTCGCGGGCACGACGAACGAGGCGATCGGCGACCGGCCGGCGGGCAGCTCGGTCAGAGTGGAAACCTCCAGATCACCGAAAACGGTCATCGCGACCGTGCGCGGGATCGGCGTGGCCGTCATCACCAGCACATGCGGCGGACGGGCGGACCGGGAGCGCAGCGCGTCCCGCTGCTCGACCCCGAAACGGTGCTGTTCGTCCACGACGACCAAGGCGAGGTCGCGGAAGGTCACCGACTCCTCCAGGAGCGCATGCGTCCCCACCACCAGGCCGGCGCTGCCATCCGCCACCGCCCCGAGCGCCTCGCGCCGCGACCTCACCCCGAGAGAACCCGTCACCAGCACGATCCTCGTCGCCAGTGGCGCGGCGTCCAGCTCACCTGCCCGTCCCAACGGACCGAGCAGGTTACGCAGACTGCGTAGATGCTGGCTGGCAAGTGTCTCGGTGGGCGCGAGCAGCACCGCCTGACCGCCCGCGTCCACCGCGGCGAGCATGGCCCGCAACGCCACCACGGTCTTGCCGGAACCAACCTCGCCCTGCAACAGTCGGTGCATCGGGAACGGCCGGGCAATCTCGGCCTTGATGGTCTCGCCGACCGCGCGCTGGCCGGCGGTCAGCGGGAACGGCAATGCCGCGTCGAACGCCGCCAGCAGACCGTCCGCCCGAGGAACCCGCGCTGTCGCCGCTGTCTGCTCGTTGTCGAGTCGACGCCGCGCGAGCGCGACCTGCAGGATAAGCGCCTCGTCCCATTTCAGGCGAAGCCGGCCACGGGCAACCTCCGCCCACGACGACGGTTGGTGGACGAGGCGGTAGGCATCGAGCAGGCCTACCAACCGGTACTTGTCCCGAATGGCCGCGGGCAGCGGATCGTCGAGCTCGGTGAGCCCGGCGAGCAGGATTCGCACGCAGCTGCCAATCTTCCAGCTGGGCAGTTTCACCGCCGACGGGTAGATCGGGACGAGACCGCTCGCAAAGCTCTCAGCGCCGCCGTGCGTCCCCGGATCAGCGCTCTCAGCGTCCAGCAGGTGCACCTCGGGATTGGTCAGCTGCCGCCGGCCGCGGTACTCCTCCACCTTGCCCGCGAACAGCGCGGTGACGCCCTGCCGTAGGTTTCGCTCCTGCCAGACCTGATTGAAGAACGTCAGCAGGAGGTTGTGGCTGCCGTCGGTGACGGTGACGGTGAGCATGGAGCGTCTGCGCTCCCGCATCGGACGCCGCTTCACGCTGACGACCTGTGCCTGCACCGTGACCACCTCCCCGACAGCCAGGTTCGCGAGGTCGGTCAGTTCACCGCGTTCGTGATAACGCCGGGGCAGATGCGCAAGCAGGTCACCGCTTGTCTCCAGGCTCAGAGCATCGGCGAGCGCGGTGGCCGTTGCCGCACCCACCACGTCCCGCAGCCGCGTCGTCTGGTCGATCACACACCCGATCCTGCCTGACGGCGCCGACAACTTTCAGGTCCCACAGCATCCGATGCCAGACCCCGCCATCCGGACCCAGTCCGGAAGAAGGCTGACGAACAACGAAGAACAGGTCAGCGGCAGCATCTGCAGTGGTCCGGCTCTGGTAGCCAGCGGCACCCGGCTGGTAGCGCGGACATAGCGGTTCGTACGCGGTCGCCGGGCACAAGCCGGTCCGCAGAGCGACGGTGATCGAGCTGTGCCCGTAACCATAGTGGCTGGTGGTTCAACACTTGCTGGGAGGCAAGCCTCAACGCTGTATCCGCACCGCTCTGTGGCCGGGCGGGCCGGATCCCGATATATGACACTGTTCGCACCACCCACACCCACCTGTACGGTGCGGCCATGCCGAATCCGTCCACACCCCACGACGCGGTGTTCCGCCGGATCCTCAGCACACCCTCAAACGCCGCATCACACCTACGAGCAACGCTACCAACAGCCCTCACCACCCGACTCAACCTCGATCAGCTAGTCCTCGTCCCCGGCAGCCTGATCGACGCCACCCTCCGATGGCGACACACCGACCTGCTGTTCACCGTCCCACTCGACGGCCGCACAGCCTTCGTCTACATACTCATCGAGCACCAAAGCAGCAACGACCCCCTGATGGCATTCCGCATGCTGCGCTACGTCATACGTATCTGGGACCGCCACCTCGGCGATCACCCCACAACAACCCGGCTACCAGCCGTACTCCCCCTCGTCGTACACCACAACGAACAAGCATGGACCGCACCACTCGAAGTAGCCGACCTGATCGACCTGGACGACCACGACCGTGCCGCCGGCTGGAAGGACCACCTACCCCGGTTCCGGTTCCTCCTCGACGACCTGGTCCGCATCGACGAACGACAACTACGGCAACGCCCCCTGACACACGCGACACGACTCACCCTGCTCCTCCTCAAAATCGCCCCCGGAAATCCCCAGCTGGCCTCAGATCTACAGCCATGGGTAGACGAGCTACGCGCAGTGCTGGCCGGCCCCGACGGTAAGGAGGAGTTCACAGCGCTCCTGCGTTACATTGATCTGGTCGGGGACGCAGACACCCATGACCAGCTACATGATCTGATGACCGCTGTCGGTCCTGACGCGGAGGAGGCCTACATGACCATCGCGGAGACCCTCAAAGCCGAAGGCCGCGCCGAGGGCCGCGCCGAGACGCTGCTCCAGCTGCTGGCCCTCAAGTTCGGTCCACTTCCCGAACCGGTACTTACCACTGTCCGCAACGCCTCCATCGACAAGCTCCAGGCCTGGACCGCCCGCGTCCTGACCACCGACAGCCTCAACAAGCTCCTCGACTGACCAACAGGCACACCACAAAGCCCGTTCCTTGATCTGCCGTACGTCACGAGTCGGCCATCAAGGCCACTCACGCGCCCATGAGAGTCACCGCGAAATGGTGGCGCCACGTGGTGTGACCACGCGACGGTGAGCGGACCTCGCTCGCCGGTCCGGCCCCGTGCCTGGACATCGACCTCGACGAGGAGTGCGGTGGAACGCGCGATCACCGAGGCCGGTGCAGTCTCGTCTTCAGCCGGCCCAAGCGGCTTGGGCCACAAGCGCACACGGTTTGCTGAAGGAGTCACCCCGCGGCAGACGGTCCCACCGCGTTAGCCGGACATCGGTGGGGTACCCTCGGTTGACTACCGCGCACGCGGTATGATCATTACTATCTTCCGGCGGAGTGTTCTCGTGTCTTCGGTGTGTGACGTCTGCGGCAAGGGGCCGGGCTTCGGCATGTCGGTCTCCCACTCCCACCGGCGCACGCGGCGGCGCTGGAACCCCAACATCCAGACCGTGCATGCGCTCATCGGCAAAACGCCCAAGCGTCTCAACGTGTGCACTTCCTGCATTAAGGCTGGCAAGGTCACCCGCGCGTAGCGTCGGGCGCGGGTGGCACGCTGGCTTCGTTCTCGTCGGCTTACGTGACCTCCGGCCACGCCACGCCTCCTGCGGCCTAGCCAGCCCACCACCCGCATCCCGCCGCCCAGCCCCACATCAATCACGAGCGGCA
>NZ_CAKJTP010000014.1:49270-55001 GCF_917627335.1 Protofrankia sp. CiT1
GCGTTCCGCCACCGCCAGGCGTGGTCGACCGGGCCGATGCCGGCGCCAAGCGCGAAGCCGGCTGCCAGCGCACCGGTGACGTACTCCTTGGCCGCCCGCACCGCGTCGGGCACCTCCATCCCACGGGCCAGAAACGCCGTGACCGCGGACGCGAGGGTGCAGCCGGTGCCGTGCGTGTGCCGGTTGTCGTGCCGCGGCGCCCGGAGCAGGACCGTCCGCCTGCCGTCGGTGAGCAGGTCCACCGCGTCGCCGCGCAGATGACCGCCTTTCACCAGCACCCAGCGGGATCCGAGGGCGAGCATCGCCCGAGCCGCATCCGGCATGTCCTCCTCGTCGCGCACAGCGACGCCGGTGAGCAGCCTCACCTCGTCCAGATTCGGGGTCACCACGGTCGCCAGCGGCAGCAGCCGTGTCCGGACGGTCTCGACAGCCTCAGGGGCGAGCAGCGGATCGCCGTGTTTGGACACCCCGACCGGATCGACCACGACCGGGACGCCCGCATCAGCCAGATCGGTCAGCTCGGCCGCCACCGCCGCCACGATCCACGGCGACGGCAGCATCCCGGTCTTGACCGCGTCGACACCGATGTCGTCCACAACGGCCCGGATCTGCGCGGCGACGGCGTCAGCGGGCAGCTCCCACACCCCGCGTACCCCCAGGGAGTTCTGCGCCGTCACCGCGGCCAGAGCGGTCATCCCGTGGACGCCGAGGGCCAACATGGTCTTCAGGTCGGCTTGGACGCCGGCACCGCCGCCGGAGTCGGATCCGGCGATCGTCAGCGCTCGAGGCGGGGCCACAAACACCACGCTACGGCTGGACCCGGCCGGTTCAGCGGCGGAAGTGATCCCAGCCACGTGGTGTGCCCGTGGCGTCGCTGGCGGCCAAGCCGTCCAACTGCGGGTCGCGCAGGTCCGGCGGGATGTCGTCACCGACAAGCCGCACCCCGGCCCGGGTGCTCCCGGCCGGTTCACCGGGCCGGGACGAACCGGCCGGGAGCACCCGGCCGATCACCGCCACGCCGGCCGGCACGGCCGCGCCCGCCGGCAGCGTCCCGACCAAGCCGTGGTCCTCACCGCCGGTAAGCAGGTGCCGCACGCCAACGCCGGGAACGAGGGCGCTCAGAGCGGCCACGTCCACCTCGAACACGACCCCGGACGCGGTGGCCACATGCCCGAGATCGGCGAGCAGCCCGTCGCTGACATCCACCAACGAACTCGCGCCCGCCCGTGCCAGGGCTGGCCCGGCCGCATACGGTGGCGACGGACGGCGGTGGGCGGCCACCAGCGGCCCGTCCCGCACACCGGCGAGCAGCAGGTCGAGGCCGGCCGCCGAGCGGCCCACCGTGCCGGCGAGCACGACCGATTCCCCCGGCCGCGCTCCGGCCCGCGTCAGCGGGGCACACCCCGCCAGATCGCCCAGCGCGGTCACCGCCAGGCAGATCTCGCTCGCGCTGACCATGTCACCGCCGACGATGGTCGCGCCGACCAGCGCACACTCGTCGCGCAGACCGTCGGCCACGCCGTCGACGATCTCTATGGGCGTGGCCGACGGGCAGGCCAGGCCGATCAGCAAGGCGGTGGGCGTGGCTCCCATGGCCGCCACATCCGCGAGGCTCTGCGCGGCGGCCTTGCGCCCCACGTCGTACGGAGAGGACCAGTCGAAACGGAAGTGGCGCCCCTCGACCAACAGGTCTGTGGTAGCAATCACATCACCAGAAGGTGCGGGGACCACTGCAGCGTCGTCACCGGGACCCGCGGGTGGCCCAGGTGACCTCAACCGGGTCACCACCCGGGCGATCAGAGCAAATTCCCCGGCGTCGGACACACTCACCGGAGCCGATTGCCTGTTACCTTCTGTCGGCCCGTTGTTCTGCGAGACGGGTTGTCGGCATGCGACGAGGGAGCGTCTGTGGTCCACGCGTACATCCTCATCCAAACTGAGGTTGGCAAGTCCTCCTCGGTGGCCAAGGAGATCGAACAGATCCCCGGAGTCACCCAGGCAGAAGACGTCACCGGCCCTTACGACGTGATCGTGCGCGCTGCGGCGGCCAGCGTCGATGAGCTGGGAAAACTGGTCATGTCACGGGTGCAGGCAGTCGATGGCATCACCCGGACTCTGACGTGTCCGGTGGTTCACTTCTGACCCGGCCGACGGCGGTGCGATCATGACTCTTCGCGCTGCCGGAGGCCCGAACCGGTACCTCGGGGTGGCACGGCCGGCAGGCTCGGGCACCCCTGTTCGACGAACACGCGCCGCTCGCATGATGGCCAGGATCTCGATCCCGGCCGTCGCGCGGGCCATCGTCCTTACCACCATGATTCTCATCACATCCTGCGCGGGATCTCCAGGTCCGGTCACGGTCAACCTGGCGCCCAGCCCGGCCGGCGACGAACGGTCGGCCTGTCTGAGACTCATCGCGGCGCTGCCCTCCTCCCTGGGTGCGGGCCTCGGCCGCCGCGAGGTCAGACCGGCGTCACCGTTCGTCGCCGCCTGGGGCTCCCCCCCCACGGTGCTGTCGTGTGGGGTCCCCGGGGCCGCCGCGGCCTACCGCCCGGACGTGACCCTCTCAGTTGTCGACGACGTCGGCTGGTTCGCCGAGGAGCGTGGTGCCAGCGTCCGTTACTCCACGCCGACCAGACGCCCCCAGGTGGTGGTCATCCTGCCCGCGTCGGTGCAGGCGTTCGATGTTCTGGTCACGCTTGCCGGTCCTGTCCGCGACACCACCAGACCGACGGTCGCCTGACCCCACCGCGGTCTCAGCGCAGCCCGGTGCCGCGGCGCACCGCGAGTGCGATCAGCCGGTCCACCAGCGCCGGGTAGTCCAGGCCGGTCGCCCCCCACATCCGGGGGAACATCGAGGTCGGGGTGAACCCGGGCATGGTGTTGACCTCGTTGACGACAATGGAACCGTCCGGGCACCAGAACATATCCACTCGCGCGAGGCAGGCGCAGTCCAGCGCGTTGAACGCCCGCACGGAAAGATCACGAATTCTGGCCGCGGCCTCGCCGGGGATGTTCGCCGGAACATCGAGCCGGACCGCGTCCGACAGGTACTTGGCCTCGAAATCGTAGAACCCCGCTGAGGAGGTCACCGTCACCTCAGCCGGGACGCTCGCCTCCGGCTCGCGGCCGGACAGGCTCTCCAGCACCCCACACTCGATCTCACGGCCGACGACGGCAGCTTCGACAAGCACTTTCGGGTCGACCGCGCGGGCGGCCTTCAACGCGGTCTCAAGCTCGTCCCACGCATCCACCCGGCTGATGCCGATGCTGGAACCACCTCGGGCCGGTTTGACGAACACGGGCAGCCCCAGCCGTTGCCGGTCGGACGCGGTGAGGCCCTGCCCCCCGCGCAGCACCACGAAGGGCGCCACCGGCAGCTGCGCGGCCGCGAGCAGGGTCTTCATGTGCT
Organism: Protofrankia sp. CiT1; assembly: GCF_917627335.1. Lineage (NCBI taxonomy): Bacteria > Bacillati > Actinomycetota > Actinomycetes > Frankiales > Frankiaceae > Protofrankia > Protofrankia sp. CiT1. The sequence goes on from NZ_CAKJTP010000014.1 coordinate 52,683, forward strand.
GTTTGTCCATGGCCGCGGCGCTGGCGAACACTCCAGAACCGACGTAGGGCACACCGGCCATCTCCAGTAGCCCCTGCACGGTGCCGTCCTCGCCGAAAGGCCCGTGCAACAGCGGGAACACCACGTCGACCGCACCGAGCCCGGCCTTGTCAAAGCCGGCCTCGTCAAGCCCGGCCCCGTCAAGGCCGGCATCCCCGGATCCGGGCCCGGTCCGCACCGGGCCGAGAGCCCTCAGGCCACCGGCGGTCGGATCGCCCGGCAGCGCCACCGGCGTCCCCGTGTGGTCGACGCTGGGCAGCACACCGGCACGGATCTCGAGTGGCGCCGGATCGCCCGAGCCGAGCACCCACCGGCCATCCGGGGTGATACCGATGGCCACGACCTCGTAACGTCGTTGGTCCAAGGCGCTAAGCACGCTTCCGGCGGACACGCACGAGATCGCGTGTTCGGTGCTGCGCCCGCCGTAGATGACGGCGATCCGGATCCTGCGCGGGGTACCGGGCATGACCGGACCCTAACCGATCGTCGGTCACACCACCGTGCGGTCGACGTCACGGAGAAGCCCATACCGCGGCGACGGCCGCCGGCAGCGGTGGTTCAGGCGACGGGTCCACGATGCTCACGATGCTCATGGCCTGGCTCGCGGGTCATCAGCTCCTTGACCGCGTCTATCGGAGCGAGACCTTCGTAGATGACCCGCTCCACCTGCTCAGTGATCGGCATCGCCACGCCCAGCGACCGGGCCAGCGCCAAGACGGGGCCGCAGGAGCGGACGCCCTCGGCGACCTGGACCTGTTGAGCGTTAGCCGTGGCCAACGTCATGCCCCGGCCGAGCTTCTCACCGAAGGCGCGGTTGCGCGACAGCGGCGACGAGCAGGTAGCGACAAGATCCCCCAGGCCGGCGAGGCCGGCAAACGTCAGCGGGTCGGCGCCCATGGCCGCGCCGAGCCGGGTCGTCTCGGCAAGCCCTCGGGTGATCAGGGAGGCGACCGTGTTGGTACCAAACCCCATCCCCTCGAGCATGCCGGCGGCCAGCGCGATCACGTTCTTGACAGTGCCGGCGAGCTCACAGCCAACCAGGTCAGAGTTGGTGTACGGACGAAGATAGGACGTCCAGCACGCTGCCTGCAGGTCGCTGGCCGTCTGTTCACAGGCGCTCGCCACGACGGTGGCCGCCGGCTGCTCGGCAGCGATTTCGCCCGCCAGGTTCGGACCGCTGACCACCGCGATCCGCTCCGGGCCCGCGCCGGTGACCTCCCTGACGACCTCGCTCATCCGACGGCAGGACGCGATTTCGATACCTTTGATCAGACTCACGTAGACCGCGGCCGGCGGGACAAGCGGGGCCCAGCGCGTCAGGCATCCGCGCAGGGCCTGGGACGGCACCGCCAGTACGACCAGATCGGCCTCGCGGAGCGCCTCCGCGGCCTCGCCCGTGGCGCTGACCTGGTCAGGCAACGTGAGTTCGGGCAGATAGCGAGGGTTGACGTGCGAGTGGTTCACCGCGCGCACGATGTCGGGCTCACGCGCCAGCAGGGTAACCCCGGCGCCGGCGTCCGCGAGTACCTTGGCGAAGACCGTTCCCCAGGATCCGGCGCTCAGCACAGCCGCTCTCGTCACCCGGATCGCCTGCCAGCCGGACGTCCGCCCCCGAGCCCGCCGCGGCGCGGCTGAACCGGGCGCCGGATGGCGACGACCGTCGCCAAGGTGATCCGGGCACCGGGTTGTTCAGCTGGCCTCACGTCGCAGGAGTCTCGCTCAGCTACCTGAAGCCTGTCGAGAAGGCTGCTGATCGTGTCCGATCGTGTCTCAGCGCTGACCGGATAATGAACAGATGGCAACCAGAATATTACTATGCGATAGCAATCGCAACAGCCAGCAAGGGACGCCCGCGCCCACGGCCCGGCCGCGACGAATGCCATAAGGTCGGGACGTGACACCCGCGCCACTCAGGACATGATGGTTGGGCCGGCCTGGGTGATGGTTGTGCCAGTCAAGCTCTTGGCCGCGGCCAAGAGCCGGCTCGCCCATCCCGAGCGCGCGGCCCTCGCACTCGCGATGGCCCAGGACACCGTGGCCGCGGCCAGGGAGATCGATGCCGATGTGGTGGTGGCCGTCGTCGTCGTGACCAGCGACCGCACGGCGCGGGCGGGCATGGTGGGTATGGCGGACACGTCGGATACGGCCCGGGGCGCGGCGGGGAACGCCGCGAGCCAGCGCTCCACCGACGCTCGGGTGGTCGTCATCCCCGACCTGCCGGGCACCGGCCTCAACGCGGCGTTGACACACGGTGCGGCCGAGGCCGCGCGGCGCTGGCCC
>NZ_CAKJTP010000015.1:0-545 GCF_917627335.1 Protofrankia sp. CiT1
CCTGAAGTCCACTGTCCACGAGGAAGGGGCGTCATGGGGTGCAACACCCCGGAAGTACACCCAGGAGTACAAAGACGAGGCGGTACAGTTGGTGCTCGAATCAGACCATCCCTTGGCCGCAGCCGCGAAGAGCCTGGGCATCAACGACTCAACGCTGGGGAACTGGATGAAAAAGACGAAGAACAACTGCGAAGAGCCAATTATCACTGCCAGAGCACAGTGCACCAGATCTCGTTGCCGGCAACGATACCGCAATCCGCGATCTCACCACTCCTGATCTTTGTCCAGACACCTTTCTGCCGCCAGTGCCACGATCCCACACGGGAAAATCTTTCATGGTAGCCCTCGTTGTTAAATGTGAACGCATCAACGTCGACGCCGCTACCGTCGCCGCCAGTCGTCCCGTTGCTCCGCGGTTCCTGGCTGCACCTAGCGTGTTTGAAAGACTCAGCAGCCTCAAAAGGTCAGTACACCACATATGAATCAGGTCACAGATCGGATCACCGTAATCTGATCGTCAAGGCATCGCCAATGGCTCCGCCTTA
>NZ_CAKJTP010000015.1:988-5572 GCF_917627335.1 Protofrankia sp. CiT1
GGGCCTTGATAAGAAACAGGCCAACTGGCTGACCCGGCATCGGTGGAGGGTCCGGGCGTAGCTACCAGCGACGCTATTATAGGGGCTGACTCACGGTGGGATGAACGACGCTGGCGGATAATCGCGGCCGCCAGCAGAACAAGGCCCAGTGCGCCAAGAACGATCGGCACAATGACCTCAATCATGGTCAGTTGCCGGGCAACAGCCGCGGACTTACGTGCCAGCTCCTCCTGACTGTGCGGTGTCACGGTGAGGTCGACGGCCAGCACCGGAAGGAGGCTGACCACCTGGCCGTCGATGGAGACACCGGCGAGGATCTTCTCATTCGCCGTTTCCTTCACGGCGAGGCCGGTCACGGTGTCGATCCATACATGCAGATCCTTGGTCACGGTGTAGTGCATCGGTATGGCATTGGGCAGGGCCGCATTCGCCGCAAGCAGTTTTGTCTGTACGTCGGCGGGCAACAACGACACCAGCGGGGTCAGCTTGTCCTTCGGCAACACGGCGGGCAGCGTGTGGCTCAGCTCGGCGTCCTGGACGGGCCCGGTCGACACCGCATGGTAGATGCCGACGCTGCGGCCGAAGTACTTGCCGTCGGCGCCCTCATAGGTCACCGGGACGGTCTGTCGTGCCACGGAATCGTAGAACTGATAAGAGTTGTCCGCCTTCGGATGTATCGGGAAGCCCACGGTGAGGCCGGACGCGGGCTCAACCTCAACGGACACGCCGGCCGGCGGCGTAGTGGCCTCGAGGGTGCTGCGGTCGACGGCATACACCTGGCTGGCCGGCAGGACGGTCGGCCCCGCGTGCAGGGTGGAATCATCATGAATGATGGCGACGTCACCGCTGGTGCTGACAACCCGGACCTGCCGTTCCATGGTGAGCGGCACATCCTTCTGCAACACGTGGGCCATGTCGCCGGAAGCGAGGGCCTTCGTGTTGAGCAGGGTTCCCGTCCCCGCGAAGTCGAACGATATGTTCGTGTCCCCGGGCAGCCTCGTCAGGATGGGCACGACCGCGAAGCGCTCGATAAGCGCCAGCGCGACCAGGAGCAACCCAGCCGTTCCCAGCAGGATGGATGAGCGTCGTAACGCCATCGGGGAATCTCCCATCGGTTCGGACCCGCAAGCCGTCCAACCTGCTTCACGGGTGGTTCTGTCGAGTCACGTAACGGCGTTTGCACCGGCAACGAGTCGCCAGCCTCGCACCTGCGCAGGTGAAGCCCCGCCGATGCAACGGCCAACCGGGCGCCCATGGTTCACAGCAGTCTGGAGCATGCACATCCATTCCGCCGCGTCCTCGGGACGGCATCGGCTGTTGTAGTGAGCACGTAGAAGGGGGATGGTACATGCCACCGACCCGACAGGCCTGCCGACAGTTCCAGGTTGCCTGCGGCACCTTCAGGCGCCCGAAGCGAGCGATTCCAGCCAGGACCCGGCGGTCCTCGACGGATCGGGATGGCGGATTCCGCCCCGGTGCCCGCGCCTTGCGATCGCGGTATCGGGACAGGCGATCGCGGTATCGGGACGGGTCCATCAGCGTCGGGTATCGATGAATACGCAGGTAGCGGGCTTGTATACGGCATAGACATTGATGGGCGTCCCGGCGCGGATCGTCGAAGCCCGCGGATCAGCCGCCGGCTCCCCCGCGGGGTAGCCGGCTCACGGCCGAGAACCATACGCCAGGTAGCGCCCGGCAGGCGCTGACACGCGCTTGAATGTGAGGACAGGAAGAAGGGAGCTCACGTGGCAGATCCGATCATCGGTACCAGCACCGAGCTGGACCCGGGCATCCGCGCAAGCCCAGAGACCCATTCGATCACCGACATCGCGGCGGCCATTTCCGCGGCCTCCCGCACCGGCCCCGGCGAGGATGTCGTCACTGTCCTGAACCACAGCCGGGGCGAGCTGGCCACACGCATGGGCATCACGATCATCGAAGCCACTCCGGACCGGATCGTCGCGACGATGCCGGTCGAGGGCAACCGACAGCCCTACGGGTTGCTCCACGGGGGCGCGTCCGTGGTGCTCGCCGAGACGGTTGGCTCACTCGCCGCGGCAATCTCACCTGCCGCGGCCGGCCGGGCGGCCGTGGGGATCGAAATCAACGCGACTCACCACCGAGCCGCGCGGTCGGGCACGGTGACGGCGACAGCCACCGCGATCCAGGTCGGCGCGACGCTCAGCACCTACGACATCCGGATCATCGATGACTCCGGTCGCCCTGTGTGTACGTCACGACTAACCTGCCTGTTTCGCGACGCTCCGCCCGGAGCCAGGCGGCAAACCGTGTAGCCAAGCCGGCGGACGGCTGCTACGGGCGGCTGCTGCCGACGCCGGTGAGCGGACACCGGTGGGACCAGCCGGATGCAAGGACTCCGATACGTCAGGCCCGCGTCCCCGGAAGAGCGGCATTGCCGCATCCCGCGGACTCACCTCGACAACGACACAAGCCACCGAGGGGTACCTGCGCACCCGCCCGAGGACGAAAGGTGCCACTCGAACCGCATTCGCCCAGGCCACGGCGGCTACAGAACAGGAACAAGCGTACCGGATGACCACCGCGCCGCCAGGACGGTCAGCTCCCACCGACACCTACAGCACGCGAACCCGGCGAATACCATAATGCCGTTCAAGCTGGCCCGGGTAACAAACACCGACAATAAATCTTCTGATTGGCCACTGGCACCGCCCGCATATTCTGCTCTCCGGTTGTCCCGCGGGGGCAGCTGGATTCGGATGATCGTCGGAGGATCGGAGGAACTGTGCGACGACGACAGGTAGTCCACGCGGCTCTCGCGGCGAGCGCGACCGCGGTGATCGGGCTGGGGATGGCCCCGGGCGTGCTTGCCAACCCGCCACAACACGGCAGGCACGGCCCAATTCTCGGTCGGTATAAACACCTCGTAGTGATCTACGAGGAGAATCACAGCTTCGACAATCTCTATGGGCGATGGGGCACGGTTGACGGCCAGCGGGTCGACGGCCTGAGGGATGCGGACAGGTCACACACGGCCCAGGTCACGCAGGACGGCAAACGCTACACTTGTCTACCGCAGAACGACGTGAATCTGACGTCGCCCAGTCCGTTGCCCACGACCTGCGTGGACGCGGCGAACGGGGTCCCCGCAAGCTATTTCCGCAACAAACCGTTCACCATCGACAGCTACATTCCGGCGAATGCCAGCACCTGCCCGGCGCCCGGGACCGCCGCGGCCAACGGTGTCCTCGCGAACAGCGCGGGCAGCGAGCCCGGTGGGTGCACCCGTGACCTGGCGCACCGTTTCTACCAGGAGCAGTATCAGATCGACGGCGGCAGGCAGGACCGTTACGTCACGGGCAGTGACGCTGTAGGCTTGACAATGGGCGTCTACAACACCAGGTCGTTGCCGATCTACAAATATCTGCACGGCGCCGAGGCCCCGCACTACGTAGTCGCCGACCACTTCTTCCAAGCCGCGTTCGGTGGTTCCTTCCTGAATCACCAGTTCCTGGTCGCGGCGCAGGCCCCGATCGACACGAGCGCCGGAGCCGGCGGCCCAGACGCGAACCTGCACTCGGTTGTGGACACCAACGGGTTCCCGACCACCTATCCGCTGTACAAGCCAACCACCACAGTGGTGCAGGACGCGCAGCTGACCCAGGCCTGCGGCCCAACCGCCAATCCCACGGTGGCCTGCGGCGACTACGCGATCAACACCATCCAGCCCACCAACACCCCGCACAGTTCCAGCACCATCAGGCTTCCGCTGATCGACGACGCCAAGTATCCGAACATCGGGGACCGGCTGAGCGCTGCCGGCGTTTCCTGGAACTGGTACTCCGGCGGCTGGGACGACGCGGAGGCGGGCCACGCCGGTCCGCTCTTCCAGTACCACCACCAGCCGCTCAACTACTTCGCCGCGTACGCACCGGGACAGCCGGGCCGGGCCCACCTACAGGACGAAACAAAATTCATTGCGGCTGCGACGAAAGGTACGTTGCCGACCGTCAGCTTTGTCAAGCCCTACGGCGCGGAGAACGAGCATCCTGGCTACGCCAGTGAGCCGGACGGTAGCGACCACCTCGTCGACCTGCTCAAGACGATCGAAAACGGGCCCGCGGGCAAGGACACACTCGTTATAGTCACCTATGACGAGTTCGGCGGTCAGTGGGACCATGTCTCCCCACCCGGCAAGGGCAGCCCCACCCAGGGGGTCTATGACCAGTTCGGACCGGGAACTCGCGTTCCGGCACTGGTGATAAGCAGCTCCCTGCCGCACTCCGGCGTCGACCACACCGTCTACGACACGACGTCCATCCTGGCAACTATCGAACGCAGTCTGGGGCTCAAGCCGCTGACCAGCCGTGACGCACATGTCGCGGACCTGTCCGGGGCGCTGCGCACCGCTGGCGCGCAGCCGGGCCGGCACGGGAAATAGTGATCATAAAACCTCCGGCGGCACAAAAAATCATGATCGCATCGTTTTTGATCAAATATTTTTTGATCAACTGAACACTGGCTCCCCGGAGGGGGGCCGCCCGCTGACCGTGCGGCGCCTCCTCCACGGTGAGGCTGGCGCCGGAGGCGCGGCGTTGGCCGCTC
>NZ_CAKJTP010000015.1:6036-11526 GCF_917627335.1 Protofrankia sp. CiT1
CCGACGGCTCGGCCAGACCGGCTTCGTCCGCCAGCTGCTTGGGAACAGCCACCGGCTCCGCGCTGGCCCGCCCAGGGTGCAGTACCGCGGCGGCCAGCAGCAGGCCAAAGGCCACGCATCCGGCGCCGACGAGCAACCCGAGACGGCAACCACCGGCGAGCGCCGCGATCTGGGTACGGCCTTCCGCCACAAGCGTGGCGGTCCGCTTGGTGGACAACGTCCCCAGTGCCGCGAGGCCGACCGCTGCCGAGATCTGCATGGAGACGTTGACGATCCCCGAGGCCAGACCGGCGTCGGCGGGTGCGACGTCGGCAACGGCCATGGTCAGCAACGGCATGAACGCCGCGCCGGCCCCGAGCCCGACAAGGGTGAAGGAAACGAAGAGCGTCGGGAAATAATGGACGTGCTCGCCGTCGCCTCCCTGAGCGAAGAGCAGCAGGCCCGAGAGCATGACGGCCAGCCCCCCGAGGAGGACCTGTTTGGGGCCGAAGCGGGACACCAGCCGGGTGGTGATGCCGAAGGAGAGCGCGGCTATTGCGAGGGTTTGCGGCAGGAACGCCAGCCCAGTGCGGATCGCGTCGTACCCGAGGACCTCTTCCAGGTACAGCGCGCCGAAGAAGAACACCCCGTACATGCCGGCCATCACGACCGCGCGTACGGCGCTCGAGCCGACGAGGCTACGCAGTCGCAGGATCCGCGGCGGAACGAGCGGGTTCGGTGTGTGTGACTCACGGAAACCGAACGCGGCGAGCAGTGTGACCGAGACCGCGCCGAGCCCGAGCGTGTACGTCGACAGCCAGCCATGCTCGGATGCCCGCACGATCGCGTCGATACCGGCCAGCGCCGCCGTGGTGACCAGGATGGCACCCGCCGCGTCAACCCCCCGGCGCAGGCCGGAACCGGAACGTTCGGTGATGAGAGCGGCGCCCGCCAGTAGCGCGAGAACGCCGATCGGGATGTTGATAACGAAAATCCAGTGCCATCCCAGGGCCCGCGTGAGCACGCCGCCGAGCAGCAGACCGAGCGAGCCGCCGCCGACGGTGACGAGCAGGTAGGTGCTCATCGCCCGAGCGCGCTCACGCGGCTGCGGGAAGTCGGTGACGATGAACGCGAGAACGGTCGCCGACGCGAGCGCTCCACCCAGGCCCTGCGCGAAGCGGGCGACGATGAGGACCGTCTGATCGCTGGCAAGCCCGCAGGCGGCCGAGGCCGCGGTGAACAGCGCGACGCCGCCGAGGAAGACCTTCTTGCGCCCAACGAGATCGCCCAACCGGCCGGCGACGAGAAGGAAGCTGCCATAGCTGATCAAATAACCGTTGATGACCCAGGTAAGGCTGGCCTGGCTGATTCCCAGATCATGCTGGATGACGGGCAGTGCAACATTCACCACACTGGAGTCAAGAATGATCATAAGTTGGGCCGTCAGGACGACGAGAAGGGGGAGCCACCGTCGGTATGAGCGCATGGCCGAAGCTGGAACGATAAGTTCGCTCATAGGACCATTACTATAACATTAATTACAAAAAAATGATTTTAATATCTAAATATTATAATTATTAAGATAATGGCTGTTGTCGGCACCGAGCCAGCCGCGATCGTTGCGCTGACGCGCTATGGCGTGTGCCGGAAGCCGTCGTTCGATCAGGGAGCCGGACAGGTTCCCGCTCGCCGCCGGGCTCGCGGCGGGAACGCAGCCCCTGACCGGCCGGGGCCAGCGACCGGTCAGGGCCCACCGTGTCGATCCCTCCCTGCTGCTGCGGTCTCTGCCGCACGGACCCGCGCCGGACGATTACCGCCTGGTCTGCGAACGCACGATCTCCCAGGTCACGTTGTCACCGTGCTGGGCGGTGTAGAACACCCGCCAGTTCTTGTTGAAGGCGTCCGGTACCCGGGCACCGAGGATGCCGCGAATACTCGGGTCCCCGTCGGAAACATGGATCCCCGTGAGCTCGTTGTCCCCGTCGTTCTGGAATCCGCTGCCACTGATCGAACCGAGGCCGGAGTCTATCGTGGCCGACGGGTCACGCCCCTCCGCGAGGAACCGCAGCGGCTGCTGACCGTCCGCGTAGTTGTGCCACACGTCGAACAGGTAACCGGAATCGAGCGCGTTACGCTGGGTATGCAAGGTATCCCCGGCGTCCTCGACAAACGCGACGTGGTTGTGGTCGAGGAACGCGACATTGTCGAACCCGGTGTGCACCTGGTCGCCCTTGTAGAACAGAGTGAGTTTGCCGTTGTTGGCGGTCGCGCTGGTCTGGGTGAGTTTCAGCACCGAGCCCCAGCCGCCGTATTCGGCGTTCGCGACCGAACGCGCGTCGGTGTCGCCGGTCTCGTCGAAGTAGAACTCACGGAAGTCCGAGCCCGGGCGGAACTGGCCGTTCTCGGGCCGCTTGAACGGGGTCGCGCCAGCCTTCTTGGCCGCCGCGTTCGCGTCGAACGCCACCCCGCTGGGGTCGGTCGCGGTGTCGTGAATCGTCACCCAGTGGGTGTCGAAGACATTGCCGTAGGTGTGCAGATCCTTGGTGTCCTGGCTGAAGGCGTTGCCGTCCGGGTGGTCGGCGTCGATCGGCTGGAAGGTGATCGGCTTACCGGTACCCGTCGAGATCACCTGGAGGGCCTGGAGCTTGCCGCCCTTGGTGAGGTCGGCGGTGTCCACCGGCACGAACCGGTAGACGAAACTGTTCGGCAGCTTGGTGAACCTGCCGGGAATCGTCGTGCCGCCGACGTCCTCAACGAGCCACAGGTTGCCGGCGGAGTCGTTCTGGATGCCTTCGTACCCACCGCGGCCCAGGACGGTGGAGATGTCCTCGACCTTCGAGGCGATGTCCGGCGTGGCCTGCCAGACACCGCCGTTCGCGCCGGCCTCCGCGGTGAACAGCAGCCGCTGTGCCCACGGATCCCAGGTGGAACCGTCGAAGTCCGGCAATGCCTTACCCGCGACGTCCGTCGTGGCGAGCAGGGTGACCCGGTGGGCCGCGTCGGCGTCGAGGTTGACGCGGGTGATGTAGCCGGGCTTTCCGCCCTCGTGCCCCTGGAACAGGAAGTGCGTCCCGTAGTCGTAGCTCGGGTCGGCGCCGTGCTGACCGGTCAGGCGCAGGTAGGTGTTCTTGTCCGGCTCGGTCTTGCTGGCCTCGACGTTGTGCGCCGTGCTCTGTACGTCCCCCGGTGCGGGCAGCAGGTTCGCGGAGTTACCGTCATAGCCGTAGTACGGCACCTCGGGTGTCCCGTTTTCCAGTCTGTTCGAACCCTGGGCGACGGCGATCTCGGACAGCTCCGCCGAAAGCGCATGGGCCACCGGCACGTTGGGAACCTTGGCGTTCGCGGTCAACACGGGGGTCAGCCCGAGCGCGGCGGTAGTGCCCGACTCCGCTTGCGCGGTCGTGCCCAGCACCAGCCCGCCCAGCACAGCGGCGCCGGCCACCCCACCCGCAACAACCGCGACCCGGGAGCGTTTGGTCCTCACTGGCATTTGCATCCTTCCCCCTGGCACCACACATCGGGCACCTCCGGGGGGATACAAACGGGTGCGGGCAACGACTGGTACGCGGTTGTCCAGCCAACGCGAATCCTGCTTGTGAACATTGGATGGCCGAACGGGCCGACAGCCACCGAACGCTGGCGAACGCCAGCGGAAAACAGGCCCACGGCCGCCGTCGCCTGGCGGGCCATATCGAGACGGGCGAGGCCAGCACAAGCGACCCGGCGCGCGCCGTGAGCGGCGGTGACCGGCACCACGATCACCTGTGAGGTGTCCTGTGCTCGCCCCTGACGATCAGCCGAGGATGGGGCCGGCCGGCTCCCGATGCCCCGTCCTCGGCTGCCCCGTCCTCGGCGGACCCGCCTGCCTGTTTTTTACCGACCCGCCCAGTGCTGGTGGGCGCGTGGGCGTACCAGGGTGAAGCTGTCGAGCTCGGTGTAGCTGGACGAACCCGCGGCGGCGCCGTAGTGCCTGACGGTGATGGTCGTCTTTCCGCCGGGCGCGTCGGGCTCGACGTCGAACGAGGCGAAACCGTACGGAGTGGCGAGATCACGGTAGGCCGACCACGGCGCGGGTTCGGTCGTGGTGAGCGCCCTGCGCTGCGTCGTCGGGTCGCCAGCGGCGACATCGTAGATCACGACGCCGTCCTGGGGCGCGTCGAACGCGGTGGCCGGCGTGGCAAAGGAATGCCCACCGCCACCGATGATCATATGTACGGTCCCGCGGGTCGTGTCGATGACCTTCGCGTCGTCGGCCTGCGGGGCGGGCGTGAGCAGTGAGCTGCCGGGCAGGGTCCCACGCACGGGGAAGGTGCGTTCGAAGTGGTGCTCGTGGCCAGCGAGCACCAGATCGACGCCGTACTGGTCGAACAACGGCAGGAGCTCCCGGCGAATGCCGAGATCCGCGCCGTTGAAGTGCGCGGAGGACATCGCGACCTGGTGCATGAACACCACGATCCAGTCGATGTCATGGTCGTGCCGCGCCGCCGCCAGCGTCCGTTCGAGCCAGGCCCGCTGCTTGCCGTGGCTGTAACCGTGGATGTAGGGGTCAAAGCCACTGCTCGCGTAGTTCGGGACGTGGTCACGGCGGTAGCCGCTGAAACCGCCGTCCTGCAGGCACACGTCGTCGTTGTTGAGCGAGATGATCCGGACCGAGCCGACGGTGAAGGCGTACCAGTTGCCGGCGAAGTCGGGCACGTCCGAACCATTGCCCGGCAGGCCGAACCGGGTCTGGTAGGCGAGATAGCCCTGCGGGCCGTTGCCAACCTCGTTCTCGTGGTTGCCCGCGCACGGCATCCAGGGCCGGTTGCGCGCGGACCGCATGTTGTTGTTGAAGAAGCTGCGCCAGGTCGCCACCGGGTCGTCGCTGACGTTCGCGTAGCACAGGTCGCCGTTGACGAGATGGAACAACGGGTCGAGCGTCTCGACCGCGTCCACAATGTAGCCGGAGTTCACCGACGACGGGCCGAGGCCCTGTCCCACCGGCGCTGGTATCGCCTGGTCACCGAAGCTGGTGAAGCGGAACCGCCTGCGTCCGCGTGGCGCGGTCCGGAAGGTGCCGGCCAGCGGCGAGCCGCCACGGTGGTAGACCTGGTAGGTGAAATCGGTGTCGGATGGCAGCCGATCGAGTTCGGCGTGGTAGGTCCAGACCGTCTGCCCGGTAAGCGCCTCGACGTAGACACGCTCCTCGGCGTCAACGTTCGTCCCGAAACCGGCGCCCCTGCGCCCCAGCCGCAGCCGGGGCCTGCTCACCTTCTCCGGCGTCGCCCACGACACCGTGATCTGGCTGGCCGCATCCGCGCCGAACTGGACATGCAGCTGTTCGGGGGACGGCGCTCCCGCGACCGCGGGCTGACGCACCAGCTCGGCCGCGACGCCCGGACGTTCCAGCAACGGCACCGCGGCGGCGGTGAGACCCGCCACCCCGGCGGCACGCAGCAGCGCACGGCGCCCCAGCGCCGGCCGTGATCCAGCTATGGCAGGTTCCTCGTTCATGCGGATTCCTCCCCGTTG
>NZ_CAKJTP010000015.1:11861-16096 GCF_917627335.1 Protofrankia sp. CiT1
ACCGCAATCCGAAAACGACGCGATACCCGGCTGGACCAAACCGACGGACCCTGCTCAGGCATCCCGGCGGCGCAGCAGGACGGCGGCGCCGGCAAGCGCGGCCAGCGCATACCCGCAGAACAGCGCGAACCCGGTCCACGACGACAGCGCGGAGGGCTCGTGCAGGACTCGAAAAATCGCCTGTCCGGCATTGCTCGGCAGGTACTTTTCGATGTGCTCCCGCCAACTCGCGGGCAGGAACAAAACGATGATCGGAAGTACCAGCAACAGCGCGAACAGGGTCGCAATCCCACCGGCGGTGCTCCGGAGCAGCGCGCCGAGGGCGATACCCAGCGCACCGACGACCGTCAGGTACAGACCGCCGCCGATCACCGCGGTGAGGACGCCCGGCCGCGACAGCGTCGTGGAGATGTGTTCGGACGCCAGCATCGCCTGGCCAGCAGCGAACGCCACGAACGACGCGACGGTCATCAGCACAAACGTGACCAGGGCAAAGACCGCCGTCTTCGCCCACAACACGGGCAACCGCCTGGGGACCGCGGCCATCGTCGCGCGGATCATGCCAGTGGAGTACTCACCACTGACGATCAGGACGCCAAGGACTCCGACCGGGAGCTGCGCGAGGAAGATCCCGCTGAGGCTTGTCAGGGTGGGGTCAAAGAGAAGGCGGTCACGCGGATCATCCTCATTCCAATGACTGGCGCTCCCCCAGGAGATAAGAATACCGAGCCCGATTATGATCACAAGCGCGGCCAGCAGCGAGTAGCGGGTCGAGCGTAGCGAGTACAACTTCGTCCACTCCGAACGCATGACCCGCAGTTGGGTCACCCCCACCGCCGGTTCGTTCCGCGCCCGCGGGCTGCCGCCGTCCCTGTCGATCTCGGTAACAGCGGTCATGACGATGCTCCCGTCGTGGCTTGTGCGGTGAGAGCATCGGCCTGGTACTCGACGCTGTCCCGGGTGAGATCCATGAACGCCTCCTCCAGCGACGCCTGTTGGGGCGTCAGCTCATACAGCACGATGTCGTTCTCCGCCGCCGTCCGGCCGATCTGCTCGCTGGTGAGGCCGGTGACCTCCAGGATGTCGGGCGCGCTGGCGGTTACCGTCGCATCCACGCTCACAAGCAGCTCACGTAGTTGGGATGCCTGCGGCGACCGGACCTTCACGGTGTTGGTCGACGCACCGTGGATGAAGTCCGCGACGGATGTGTCCGCGATCAGGCGCCCACGGCCGATCACGATGAGGTGCTCGGCGGTCAGCGCCATCTCGCTCATCAGGTGCGAGGAGACGAAGACCGTCTTGCCCTCCGCCGCAAGCCCCTTGAGCAGGTTACGGATCCAACGGATGCCCTCTGGATCCAGACCATTCACCGGCTCATCCAAAATCATGATTGAGGGATCGCCCAGCAGCGCGGACGCGATCCCCAGCCGCTGTCCCATCCCGAGGGAAAAACCACCCACCCGCTTGCGCGCGACTTCGCGCAAACCGACCAGATCGATCACCTCGTCGACCCGGCGCCGGGGGATCCCGTGCGTGTGCGCCAGCGCCAGCAGATGGTTGGTGGCCGAACGACCGGTATGAACCGACCGGGCCTCCAGCAAAGCCCCAACCTCACACAGCGGAGCGGAAAAATCACGGTAGCAGCGGCCATTGACCATGACCCTGCCGCTGGTGGGCTCATCCAGACCGATAATCATCCGCATGGTCGTCGATTTACCGGAACCGTTCGGCCCCAGAAAACCCGTCACCACGCCAGGCTCCACGGCGAAGCTCAAGCCGTCGACCGCCGTCTTTTCCCCATAGCGCTTCGTCAGCCCCTCGACCTTAATCACAGTGCGCCCTCCACAGTTTCCGGTGTCGCCGACGCCACCGACATTACGGTCGTCGTCGCTGCCGCCGACCGGCGGCAGCCTGAAATCCGGCGATGGGTCCGGCTGGCGAGACCCATCGCCGGGCATGCCCCCGACATCTACGATCAGCGATCGTGGAGTGGAATCTGCGGACCTGTGCCCGTAAAGGGCATGTCACCTACCGTCCGGACGAGCCGGCTCTGGCCGACCGGCTGGTAGCACAGACCCCCGCTGGGCCAGCCTGGCGCTGTCTGCGCTGCGGGGACTTCGTCGTCGCTGATCCGGTCGCGGCCGGGCCAGCACGCGATGCACCGGTGCTGCTGCGCGGCCGGGCGCTACGGGACGCGACGGTACTGCGGCTGCTCGCGGTGGAGCGCATCGTCCGCGCGGTGCTACTGGCTCTGGTCGGCTACGCTGTGCTGCGGTTTCGCCAGTCCGAGGCCGACATCCAGGAGCTGTTCGACAAGGCGATCCCGGCCGCGAAACCACTCGCCTCGGTCCTGCACCTGGACCTGGACAACAGCCCGACGATCACACACCTGCGGCACCTCATCCACACCAAACCGAGCACTCTGCTGCTGGTCGCCACCCTGCTGTTCGGTTATGCGGCCATACAGATCGTCGAAGGTGTCGGGCTCTGGCTGCTGCGACGCTGGGGAGAGTACTTCGCCGCCGTCGCCACCTCGGTCTTCCTTCCGCTGGAGGTCTACGAGCTGACCGAACGGGTCACCGTCCTGCGAGTCGCCGCCCTGGTCATCAACGTGGCCGCCGTTGTGTACCTCGTCGCCACCAAGCGCCTGTTCGGGGTGCGCGGTGGACGCCGGGCGTTCGAGGCGGAACGGCAGAGCACATCCCTGCTGGAAGTCGAGCAGTCCGCGGAGCTACCCGACCATGAACTGTCCGGTAAGGCGTAGGCCGTCCCCCGCTATCCCCGCTATCCCCGCTATCCCCGCGCTATACCGCTCACACGGGTATACGGCGTAAACAGCGGGGAGCCCCGGCTCATCCAGCGGACAGCGCAGCGGACATCCCCGATCTGTTGGCCTCCTTAAGACGCGGAAACGGTATGACTAACCGGCCGGTTAACATATTGTGATATCTGCTCAGTCGACTTCGGTGTACAGCGCCGCCTGTCGACCCCAAGCCGTTAGATCATGCTTGACCTCCATGATCATAACTCCTCTCCGCACCGGCGCCCGGCGGGCATCCGGGCGTACCCGGGGTATTCTGGAGGAGAAAATTTTGCCCATGCCGAGTCTGCGTGCTCGGCGCGGAGAGGAGCAAGAAAATGGGACAGCCGGTCGTTCATTTTGAAATTATTGGCAATGACTCCGAAAAACTGAAGAACTACTACTCTGGCCTGTTCGGATGGAAGATCGAATCCGATAACCCGATGAACTACGGGGTCGTACAGCGCGTCGGCAATGTCAACACCGATGGCGTCGGAATCGGCGGCGGTGTCGCGGCGGCTCCGGAGGGGTACGCCGGTCATGTCACGTTTTACGTCGAGGTACCCGACGTAGAAGCCGCGCTCGTGAAAGCCGAAAACCTTGGCGGGTCACGGATGATGGGGCCAGAAAAAGTGATGGAAGGGGTCGAAATAGGACTCTTCAACGACCCCGAGGGGCACTTGGTCGGTGTCGTGCGGTCCGCGTCGTAACAGTTCCCCGTGCATATACCAGGGGCCCCGCTCGACGCGGGGCCCCGCTCCTATCAGAGCTGGCATGGGCATGGGGCAGATGTCTCAGCAGACTTAGAGCGACCGGCAATAGGGGACGCGGCGTCGCGGGGCTGGGGCACGCACCTCACCGCGTTGTCGTCGGTCGCCACCCAACACCAGGGTGACTCCCTCCTCCGCCTCGCGATGCACGCACCCCAGCCCCGCTCCTTGATCCACGCCCCTATTGCCGGTCGCTCTTAGAAAACGATGGTGCGCCCTTCCTCGGTGACGTCCGCAGCGGTGTAGGAGACACCGTCGACTTTCAGGCCGCCGCGGTCGAGCAGAGTGATGATGCCACCACGGTTACCGAGCGCTGCCGGCGGCGCGAGCGGTATCCGCCGGGTTTCCCCGGCCGGGAGCACGCCGTCGATGATCTGGAAACGGTGGGCGTCCCGGTCCGCGATCGACCAGCCGGTAAGGTCCACTGGCTGTGTCCCGGTGTTGACAATGGTGACCGTTTCAGCTTCAGGCGCCGGCCCGACAGGGTTGACCAGCGCGGCGACAATGCGGAGCAGATGATCGGATGCGCCGGGCGTGGGCCGCCCAGGCACGGGAGGGGTGATCCGTGGGAGGGCGTGGCCGGTGGTGTCGTCGGTATGCCATGTCTGGGATTGGAAAGCAAGGAAGATCGCAACCCATTGTCGGACGGCGGGAAAATGAATAAG